>NZ_JBFRGR010000019.1:0-140886 GCF_052115445.1 Paenibacillus sp. 2RAB27 | reverse complement strand
CGACTATTCAGTCGCTAGATCTAGGTATAGAAAATGCTGGGTTATCGGCAGCGAGGTTTACAAAAGAAAGAATGCTCTATGAATTAGATCAAGAAAAAATTGTTGATTATTTAATGAAAACCGTTTATGAAGATTACAAAAAAAATAATAAATTTGGATTCGCAAAAAATTATCTAAAGTTACAAAAAAGATTAGATACGCTGTACAAGAATAATTCATGGAGATTAATTCCAGGAAAGCAATTATTGCAGTTATTCATCTATTATTTAATGAGTTTTGTAGGGAATAGGGGGGGACCAGTTAGAGAAGACTTTGAGAATATGGCAGCACATTGTTGTGATTTAGCCGAATTAAGTTTTTTGAGATCAAGTATAGAGAAGTATTTAAATATATTCTTAAATTCTAAAACTGGATAAATTGATACAGACAGAATCTTGTTTCTGAAAAAGCAAAAAGCATAAAAAATAAACGACACCAGCAGTTGGTGTCGTTTATTTTTTCTTGTTCAAACCCTTCCTATAAGCCTCTACAGCAGCCTGAGCCGCGGCGCGAGCTATCTCCAGTTCATCTTCAGTATATTGATCCGCTCCACCGTAGAAGGCGCGACCAACGCCATCATTGTTTACTGAGTCCGATCTTCCAAGAAGGTAATCGACGCTTACTTCGAAGAAATCAGCAATTTTTTGTAGCGTTTCCATATCAGGGGTGCGGTTGCTATTCTCATATCCAGAAATAGATACTTTTGTTACATTAATTTTTTGACCAAGTTGCTCTTGTGTCATACTTTTTTGATTTCTTAAATATTTCAAGCGATTGGAAAACTCCATCACCATTACTCCTTTGTTGTTAACTAATTTAATTATAAGTTAGCTAATGGTTAACGTAAACTTTGTTAACTAATTAGGAATTTTTATCTTGACAGTTAACTAATAGTTAATTATTATAAAGTTAACAGATAGTTAACTTAGAAATTGAAAGAGGTGATAGGAAATGAAAAGCAATACTTTAAAGCAACTAAGAGAAGAAAATGATTTAACTTTACAGGATATGGCCACAAAAATTGCCGTCAGTAAGCCTTATTATTGGCAAATAGAGAATGGTAAACGTAGATTATCATATGAACTTGCAGTCAAAATATCAACAGTTCTAGGCAAGACACCAGACGAAATTTTTTTAGAATCGAAGTTAACTAAATCGGAACAAACGTCATCGAGCGCGTAGTAGAAATTAATAATTTCAATAGGAGGAGGTGATCACATGGACCAACAAGTTGAACGTAAAACCTTAACCGTAGACGAAATTGCTTCTTACTTAGGAGTGCATCGCGATTCCATATATACAATGGTTCGCAAAAAAGAAATTCCTCATTTCAAAGTCGGCGCTCGCATTCTTTTCCGAATGGAGACAATCGAGAGTTGGATGAAGCTGCAAGAAAGTCAAAATCATCGCATCGCTCAATAAAACAAAACCCGCTGACGGAGAAAGGTGTCAGCGGCTGCGGGGAGGGGAGATGAAACGATCATCTGTAGATCCATCTTAAGTTGCTTCAATGTCACGAAGCTACATGCTTCTAGTGCTAAATTGTCACATTAAATGAAAGGTGGTGAAAAAAATCGCAATTGGAAAAGCCATTCAAGCGTTCCGAAGAGAAAAAAACTTAACTCAAGAAGAACTTGCAAATCGAATTCCAATTGATCGTTCTGTACTTGCCCGAATTGAAAGCGGAGAGCGCCCATTGCCAAGCGGTTACGACACAGTAGTATCCGGTCTGTCCTGGAAGCTGGCTCTCGAGATTGCTGATGAACGAACAGGAGGCTACATATCCAACATCCTAGAGGATGTTCCAAATCTGGATTTACATCCAGCAGCACTTAAGGATGTATTACTTAAACAACTTGCAGAAGCAGGGAAAGCATTGGAGAGGCTGTCTATGGCAAAACACATTTCCCCTGAGAAACGAAGAGAGAGCGCAGAGACGGTTTGGCATGAGATGAGGGTTGTCATTGAAACAGCAAATGTCATGCAAGGTGTTCTGGAGGAAGAGTTCTGTTTAGACAGAAAACGAATGATCCAGAAACATGAATTTGAAATTAAGAAATGCGATCGTTGAGGGGAGGTGAAGATATCTGACGCTGATTCTTGTTAGCAAAGACGTTGGTACATATGCAAATTTGAGTAAGTTGTATTCCTATTTAGACGCCCTGCGGACTAACCCAGGTTACTTCCATAAGGAAGTTAGACCTGCAGCAGAGGATTGGCTTCGAGGGGCAATTGTTACCTTGGAGAATGAATTGTATGGAATAGAAAAAGAAGCAGCCACCGGCCAGGGTGACTACTTCAAGATTACATGCTTTGAAAATAACATTGCTTCCAGTATACCGACTAAGGAACCGCAATTCAAGGACTCATTTTTGTGCCTTTAAATCTATGAATCTATCAAATCAATATAAGAGGAGAAATAAACATGTTGAAAGCAACTGGAATCGTAAGAAAAGTAGACGACCTAGGTCGTGTAGTTATACCAATTGAGCTGCGGAGAACTCTTGGGGTTGATATTAAAGATTCCATTGAGATTTTTACGAACGGCGACAGCATTGTTTTAAAGAAATATGCTCCGGGTTGTGTGCTTTGTACAAACATCGAAAACGTGGAACCAGGTCCTGGTGGCAAATTAATTTGTAAGAGCTGCATTAGCCAAATTAAATCTATATAAATTCGGGAGGTCATTCAAATGAATAAACAAACAATTATTGCACGGTTAATGGAATTGCCGGAGCTTATTGCAAACGCTGAAATTGCTTTGATCACTGCACAAAACAATTTCAATATTGCTCGCTCGCAGCTGACGCATAGAGAGGATGGACTGTACCTCGGAGTTTTTGAAGATGAGGGAATGGTCATCGACGGCAAAAATGCAGAAATCCGAAGCGCTCAGCTTCGCAAATTCTCGGCAATTGAACGAAATGAAGTAGCTCGCACGGAGCACCTAACTATGGAGTCTCGCTATAAACTTGAGAAGCTGAAGACGGAACTTAAGGCGTTACAGTCCATTGTGGATCTGCTTAAGGGGGCGGCGTAATTTGAACGAAGTCACTGTTATTCAGCCTCAAGTTTCTAACGGACAAGCTGGCGGCGGAGCAATCATCGATTACGAATTCGGCAGTGCGACAGATTTGCGGAAGAAGTTGGCCGATATGAAGCAAAAGCTAAATCTAACGAAGGAGTTTTTCCGAGAGGTCATGCAAGAGGGTGTTGACTACGGGATTATTCCGGGGACAGATAAACCCACTCTACTGAAACCAGGCGCCGAGGGCCTTTGTGAGTTCTATAACTTTGCTCCGACGATTGCAAGCAAGGTCGAAGATAAGAACTTCGAGACAGGCTTCTACGGGGTGGATATCACGATTCGATTAATCCACCGCGGTTCTGGCGCCATCATTGGTGAAGGCGTAGGCCATGCGAATACATTTGAAAGCCGGTACCGTTGGAGATGGGTATCAGAAAAAGACCTTCCTAAAGGCGTAGATAAAGAAGACCTTGTTAGTAAAGAACGTACTGGTAAATATGGAAAGTATCAATCTTATCGAATGGAAAACGACGACATGCATTCCATTTGGAATACAGTTCTTAAAATGGCAAAGAAGCGCGCGTTAGTTGATGCCACACTTGCTGCTACGAGATCAAGCGGAATATTCACACAAACAGAGCAGGAGTTGGAGGCTTATCTGGCTGGTGAGGATCCGGATGGAGAAGGGGATAACCCGGCGCCATCCAAAGCTCAACAGCAAAACACCCAGAGCAAGCAGACTAGTAGTCGCAGCTCGGGTACAGGTAATTCTGGGCAGTCAGGAAATGTTGTTCAAAAGAATCGTGTTTTGGATCTTATGAAAAAAGCTGCTTTAGATTGGAACTCTCTCGCGAGAGAAGCAACGATTGCTTTAAATCGCGATATTAAAAAGGTTGTTTCAGATATTCAAACAGATGCCGATTGGAAGACAGTTGGAGATTATCTTGAATTCCTAATCGCAGCAAGCCAGTCCGATTCAAAAGAAATGAAATTCGATGTCCCAGAAGACTTGTGAGGTGAAAGGCATTGAAAATAGCTCATGTTGCAGATAGTCACTGGGGACTCGGTTATCCGGGCCCTAACCCATATTCTCGATTTGAAGATATATCAAAAGCAATGGATTGGGTTGCTGATCGGATTATTGAAGAAGGATGCGAGGTTGTACTCTTTGCCGGCGACGCGTTCAAGGATGCCAGGGTGTTCATTGATCGGGCAACGATCGAGATTGCGGCGTTTACGCATTGGTTACGGCGGTTAAGCAGCGCGGGGTGTAGAGTCGTTGTAATTAGCGGAACACCTTCACACGATGCCATTTCCGCTTACGAGATCATCAAAGAAATGTCTATTCCTAATGTTACGATCTTCACAGCACCAGGCGGTCTCGTATTAGGTACACCAGATAATGAATTATCCATAAGCTGCCTACCTGGCATGAATCGCAGTCAGTTTGCTACTCAAGAGGATTTTAAAGATTTATCTCCTAATGAGTTTCATCAAAAGATGACGGAATGGATCTATGAGAAGTGTTCTGAATTAGCTGCCTATAGTAAGGGGACCAAGCTACTCGTGTCTCATCTAACGTTTGACCTGGCGGATACAGGGTTTGAAGATGTACTGCTGATGAACGAACCGATTCTTACCGATGAGGCTGCACAGGTGTTCGATCTAGTCGCTCTTGGCCATATTCACCGCCCGCAGCAGGCTGGAAAAAATGTCTTTTACAGCGGCGCTCCTGAACGCCATAACTTCGGAGATGAACGGACGAAACCGGGTTTTTGGATTCATGAATTAACAGCAAAGCAAACCTTTGTATCTTCCTTTATAGAAACGCCTGCCCGTCGTTTTAAAACTATTGATTGGTGCGATATGGATATTGAAGCTTGGCTGGACGGACAAGTAGATGAGTTCGCAGCTGTTAAAGATGCTATCGTCCGGGTTCGCTACACCTGCAGCGAAGATCTGCAGAAGCGATTTGATCGTAGGACGTTGGAGAAGTCCTTATACGATGCTGGTGCATTCTATGTTCATGAAATCAAAGCAGACATTGAACGCTCCGATCGGGTTCGTGACGTTGAGGTTACTGAGAGTCTTGGTCCACAAGTTGCACTAGCTAAATGGTGTGAGAACCAAGGCATTGAAACAGCGGAAATAAGCGAGCTGCAGGCACTCACCGCTGAACTACTGGAGGCGATCTCATGAATCCATTAACGCTAGAATTAGTTAACTTCCGCGCTATTCCTTTTGCACACATAGATCTAACAGACGTTACGATCGCGGCCATTTGCGGAAGAAACGGTGCGGGGAAGAGCTCTGGTTTCACCATGGCGCCTAGATTTGCATTGTTCGGTGATGTGATTGAGGGAGTTAGCATGGATGATCTTGTAAAGCGAGGTACGCAGGACATGGCCGTCACTTTTACATTTGAGCATCAGGGCAGCACCTACCGAACGATCCGGACGCGCTCACTTAAAGGTAATGGGAAGAGTACTTTGGAGTTTCAGCAGCAAATCAATGACCGGTGGGAGAGTAAGTCAGCTGAGAAAATTAAAGATACAGAAGCTGTAATCCGCAGTCTCTTGAATCTTGATGATGAAACTTTCACTGCTTCGAGCATGATTATGCAGGGTAAAGCCAATGAGTTTACAGCTAAGTCAGCCGGTAAGCGGAAAGAGATCTTGCAGCAGATTCTTGGACTTAACATTTACGAGCGTCTACAAGAAGCAGCTAGACATAAGGCAGCGGCGCTACATATCGAGATCGAAAAAGCGAAGGATAAACTGGCCGAGCATGATGCTCGGCTGTTGCTGAAGCCTTCCCGGATCGAGCTAATGGAAAATCTAACTCGTGAATCCGATGACATGAAATCATTCATCCTGGTAAAAGAAGCCGCTTTGGTACAACAGGAAGAGAAGATTCGTGTTCTTCAAACCAAAGCTGAGAAATCTGCAGAGCTTAAAAGTCAGTTGTCTTCTATTTTAAGAGAGCTCGCTCCACTTCAATTAGAAAAGGAGAACCTTCTTGCAAAGCTCGGACGAGCAGAGAAGATACTTTCGAGGGAAGCGGAGATTGTTACCAATACGGATGAGTTTTATATAGCAAAAGAGCAGATCGCAGCGCTCGAGGCACGGCTTCCGGATCAGGAGCGATTAACCTCTGAGCTTGAACACATGGAATTATCTATCCTTCATTTAAAGAATGAGCTGGACCCGCTAGACCATAGGTTCAGGAACCTTCAGCAATTGCTGCAGAGTCGAGTGCTATTCATGGCTAAGGCAGATGAATATAAGGCGGCCTGCTTACAGTTAAACCAAACGGAGCAGCTTGCTGAGCAGTGGGATTCAATAGAAAAGGAAATCTTAGATGTTCGAGCAAAAGTGAGCGTCGAGCAGACACGGATCAACACAACGAAGAGTTTGCTTGAATCAGAAATTCGAATGCTTCAAACAAAGACATCGATGCTTGCGGATTCAAATTGTATTGATGTCACCAAGGCTGCTTGCTTGTTTCTATCGGATGCTCAAGATGCCAAGCAATTGTTGGATACCAAAAGCAAAGAGCTTAGCATGTTAGACTATTCGCTATTAAATAACTTGAATGAATCATTGAAAAGCATTACTGAAAGTCAGCAAAAGATTAGTTATGATTTTGCAGCTCATCGAGCTTTGAAAATTACTATTGAAGAACTCAGACCAATGGCTGAAGAAGCTGGTCAAATGCAAGCAAAGGAAGAGCTCCATGATAGTTTGCAGGCTCAAAGTACACGGCTTATTGGTCAAGTAGAAGAATTAGAACAGAAGCAACACAACACTCAAAATGAGCTTAGCACGTTACTTGAAGCTCTTGCACCTCTTCCAGTGCTTCGTTTACGCGTTGAGAATCTTCAAGCCTGGGCGAACTTGAAAGAACAGATCGCGGCTGCACGTGAGGCCAGACAGAGCTCGACAGCTCGGATTGCTGCCATTGATAGCGAAGTCCAAGCAAAGGAAGAACGTAAACAAACTATCGAGGAAGAGATCTCGTTGCTTGAGCTGAATCTACTGAGTCTGGATTCAGAGGTAACGCTGCTTCCAACAATTAAGCGTGATCTGCAGCAGCTACGCGATCGGCAACATAAACTCATTGAACAGCTTGGTGGCTTGAAGATAGAGCTTGCTTCTCTAGAGAAGGATGAGCAGAGTCGCATGCAGCTATCAAATGAACTAGAGCCAAAGGCTAAAAAATGGAGCAGATATCAAACTCTTATTCGTGCGTTTGGCCGTGATGGGATCCCAGCTTTAATCATCGAGAATGCAGTTCCACAGCTCGAACGTATCGCAAATGAGATCCTTGGCAAGATGTCCAAAGGAAAGCATTTTATCCGATTTGAGACACAACGAGAACTGAAAAGCCGTGACGGTGTTCAAGAGACCTTAGATATCATCATTGGTGATTGGACGTCTGAGCGTCCTTATGAAACGTTCTCGGGTGGCGAGCAGCTTCGTATTGACTATGCTATACGGTTTGCTTTAGCTGAGTTATTGGCGCAGCGTGCCGGCAGTAAGGTGGAGTGGTTAACAATTGATGAGGGACTAGGGTCCCAGGATGCTGAGCACCGCGGACTTGTTCTAGAATCCATTAAAGCGGTAGCAGATCGATTCAAGAAGGTACTTGTTATCACGCATATTGAAGAGGCGCAGGCCGTGTTTGAACAACAGATTTACTTTGAAAATACAGATGCTGCCGTACGTGTAAATGTAGCATGAGTCAGCTCGAAGGCGGACCACCGCTTACGAGATCCGGTGTGGGGAAACGTATTTGGGATTTGTTTGAGACGGATCCTGTTCAATTTAAGAAAGAGGTTATTGCTTATTTTGCAACCGCCTATCCTGGATTCACGGTTGTGCGAGCGAAATACCCAGACATTTATTTAAGAGACGATCGGAGGCAGTCACTTTGAAAAATGGAAAGAAACCAACCCGGCAACAGAAGGTTGCGATTATCGCAGCAAACTTGGATCCAAAAGATTGGCTCATTATGAAGAATTTATCCAGTGAATTACACATCCTGCATCGCTTTAAAAAGGAATCAAAAGTTATTTCTGCTTAAGAGTTGCGTCATCACAATAGTTAATTGACAGTGGGGCCCGCGGGAGGGGATGACACATGAATGCCTGACAACCACATAATTCCTGTCTCCAGCGGGCTTTTTGAGCATCGTGATCGCATTGGCTCGGCAATCTGGGAGTTCCTTTGGTGCATTAATGCCACAACTGGCGAAGAAACAGATGGGGACGGTGCTCGCTGGGGGCTAGTACACGGCGGCGTTCCGGTTAAGCATGAGAGGATAGCTCGAGAGATTGGCTCCAGTCAGGTCACGGTTCAAAGAAATTTGGCTAATTTGAAGAGTCGAGGTTACATAAATTCAGTCAGAACAGCCCGAGGCGAAATCATAAAAGTTGCCAAAAATAAGAAGGAAATGGATCAAAAGAGATACATCAAAAATGATAGATCACTCGAAAGTGATACATCAAAAATGATAGATCACCGCGAAAGTGATCTATCAAAAATGATAGATCATAGCGAGAGATACATCAAAAATGATAGATCAGATGCGAGTGATCTATCAAAAATGATAGATCTAAAAGACTTTAAAGATCTTAATACTATTACTACTACTATTATTTATCCAGAATTCGAACCTGAAAAGAAAAGTCCGTTATTACAACTGCTGGATGCTTATTGCCAGCTTAATCAAAAGTTTGACATTCACGTTAAAGCAAAAGAGCGCGAAGCCATGGGTAAGATGGTCGCCGGAGGTATGCCTAACCCTTTTACCATCCGAACTATGGAGCTCCTCCTTGAGGACAAGCGCAAACGTGAAGGGAATAGCTTCAAGCTTCCAACCAGTTTTCTGTATTACGAGAACGGGATCTGGGAGGCTTGGAGAAATGAGAATGCCCAAACTATCCCTGTGTCGTCAGGTGAAGTCGCCCCGGGTAAGGCTCATAAAACCAAGCAAGAACAAGCTTTTAACATGCTTGATCAAATAGCAAGGGAGGAACGGGAACGTGAACAGAGCGGAAGTCACCCAGTTGCTCAAGAAAATTAAGGGGAAATACCCTGGGTTTCAAATCCCGAATGATTTGCCGTCGCTTCAAGCCATGGTGGACGAATGGCTGGAAGATCTGGAGAGCACCCCTTTCGAGGTTGCAGCAGAGAACTTGCGCCGGCATTCGGACAGCGCTGAACAATGGCCACCAAGTATCGGCAAGCTCAAGCAGCCCTTGAAGACTGAAGAGGAGCTGTATCACGAATCCATGAAGCGATCCGCTCAGGAGTTTCTCGCACAAAAGGACGAGTGGATAAAAAATTCAGTTGGTCCTCCTGATCACATTAAGGCCTTGATGAGTTTGCCATATGAGCAGAGGTTGGGGGCGATCCAAGCATATGCAGCACGAAATGAACAATGACTTGAGCGCTGAGCAGGCCGTTCTTGGGGCAATTTTTACCGAAAACGAAACGATGTCTATCGTTTCTGAACGGCTGTTGCCAGAGGACTTCATTGAGCCCAAGCACAGGATCATATACGAGTCCATGGTTGAGCTTTACGACGCTGCAGAGACGGAAACACCTGTTGACCTCTTGACCGTAACGAAGCATCTGCAGAGGCGTCAACAACTTGAACATGTCGGCGGTGTCGGGTATCTCTCGGAACTGACAAATGCAGTTCCGACTGTGTCTAACGTGGATTATTACGCCAAGATTGTACTTGAGTCCGCACTTGAGCGAAAAACTAGGTCAGGGATGCAAAAGATCTTTCAAAACAATGATCTTACTGCCGAGGAAATGGCGGCACAAGCGCAAGCTGTTGCTGAAGAAGTTGCGGAACGATCTGTTAGTAAGAAAGGCGGATTCAAACGGATTGATCAAGTCAGCATGCAGGTGTTTGAGCAGATTGAAAAGAACAATGCAAACCCAAATCCCGGGGGCATCACGGGTATTTCATCAGGGTTTATTGATCTGGATAAACAAACCTCAGGTTTCCAACGACAGGATTTGATCATCATCGGAGCTCGTCCGTCGGTCGGTAAGACGGCTTTAGCCTTGAACGTTGCGCAGAGCGCTGGCACGACAAGCGGTGAAACTATTGCAGTCTTCAGCCTGGAAATGGGCGCGAATCAATTAGTTCAGCGAATGCTCTCTTCGGAAGGCCGGATTGATGCCAGTCGATTGCGTAGTGGAATCATGGAGGGCAACGATTGGGAAAAGCTGACCATGGCGATCGGAGAGTTATCCAGGTCTAATGTCTACATCGATGATAGTGCTTCAATCACTGTAAACGAGATTCGAACCCGTTGTAAGCAGCTCAAGAAAGACACCGGTTCTCTTGGACTCATACTCATTGATTATCTTCAGCTCATCAGCGGATCCGGTCGTAGTGAGAACCGGCAGCAGGAGATATCCAAGATATCGCGTACGCTCAAACAAATAGCAAGGGAATTGGACGTACCGATCATCGCACTCTCGCAGCTCAGTCGTGGAGTAGAACAGCGACAAGACAAGCGTCCCATGATGTCAGACCTTCGGGAGTCTGGATCCATCGAGCAGGATGCGGATATCGTGGCATTCTTATACCGGGATGATTATTACGACAAGGAATCTGAGAAGAAAAACATTATTGAAATCATCATAGCTAAGCAGCGGAATGGTCCAGTTGGAACGGTGGAGTTAGCCTTCCAGAAGAATTACAACAAATTCGTTAATCTGGATCGTTCACATGAGTTTCCGATCGAAAAGCCAAAGAGATACCCGACGCAGGGTAATGACAAGCGTCGCTGGGCCTAGTGTGAAGGAGCGTGCAACTATGCGAGATCCGCTTTTTGAAGTGAAGAATCGATACGTAATCCTCGAGGGTAAGAAAGTACTTGGCGAGGTGTTTGTTATAAATGAGCGTTATATCGCTACGCTCAAGAAAGTACGAAGAGGCATTAGTTGCAGGAAGGCAGGATGACACATGGCATGTTATGTGGGTATCGACCCTTTGGAGGTGTTGGACGGCAAACAAACGGATCTTCGTCAGTAAAGGATTCTTCGAGATGGATTATGGCCATACAACATAATGAATATTGAGGAGCTTGGGAGAGAATCACCTCACTTCGAGTTGTCATTTTTTTCTACAGTAATGAGTACTGAGGTTCGATTTTCCTCTTCCATATGCTGAATAATCTCGAGTAAATAAATGGCAGCACTATAGTTTGCCTGATCAATGAATTCGCGGATGAGTTCAATAACGTCTTGCTTAGATACTAAATAGTATAGCTGCAAAGGACCACATCCTTGAACAAGTACTTACAAGATAATTTATGCAAAACATTCATTCTGGGTATGGGCATCGGCTGACTAAATTTATGCTGGATTCATTGTATTGGACGATTACGATGAAAAAGAAGACGAGGAGAACGAAACCGCTTAAATAAGGAGGAATCGAATATGAAATGGAAACAAGAGTTTTTGTGGGTTAAACGAAATGAACAAGGCGTGGCATTGAGAGTTGAAGAAAAGCTTCCTCCGGGTGTACCGGCAGATCAGATTTATGATGAAGAACAGGATGGTCTGATATCCTCTTCTACAGAGAAGTTTGCGATATTTGCTTCGCTGAATCGTTATTTTGAACTAATACAAATTATTAGACCCACGCTGCAGCAAGCAGAAGAGGCTATCAATATGTTGTGTCATTTATACGGGGCCACGGATGAAGATGATTTGTTAATACGCGGTGATCCAGAATTGTTTGAAACGTACAAACAGCTAAAAAATGAAATTTTGATGAAAGTATACGAATAAGAAAAAATCCTCTGCGTGTAATATTTCCGGGATCGCAGAGGATTAGTAAATATAACACACATCAATCATATCAAGCTATCTTATTGATTATCGTCGCGTCCTCCTTGCCAATTACCGCCTTGATAATGACCTGGATGAGGCATTCCTTGCCCAATGCCCTGTTGACCATGCCATTGGCCTTGGTGCATTCCATGATACGGCATTGGGGTTTGATGATGGGGATGTTGGCCTGGATGAATAATCACATGATGGAAGTGGTGATGGTGATATAGCTGATGAGGATGTTGTTGGTGGTGGTGTTGCTGGTGATGGTGTTGTTGATTTAGATTTTGATTGTAACTCATTAAGCATTCTCCTCCAAACTTTGATACATCAACCTATGTTGAATTGTAATAATTGGATGCTTGATTGTATCTATTTGGGCATATTTGAACGGTTTAAAAAGCATTATCCCCCGGCTCCTAGCAAGACCACGGGGGATCAAACATATGTTCCCACGACCTATATTAACACACTGCGGGGGTGTGAGGGAATGGGAAACAACGATTTATCTGATGGGTACAAACAAACGGCTGCTATGTTGAGAAGGCTGGTTGAGCAGAAGACAACAAGGATTAAAGAAATAGAAGTTTACGAAGAGGACAAGGGTTTTGAACGAGTGCTTGAGATACAAGACGAGCTTTCAACGCTGCAAGCAGACCGGCGGATTATTAATGAAATGGTTGCTGATTGTGAATGGACGATTGAATGGTTGGACAGTGGGCGCCGACCCGGGAATAAACGGGGCATTGAGCGGCGAGCTGCATATCAGCGGGAAAAGTTAATGGATCCAGTTCGCATGCAGGCGTATAAATCGCAGAGCTCAGCAGGGAGTCCTGCAAACCTTTCTGACTGGCAAAGGTTTCAGATTGAAGATGCTTTGTCTAGGCTAAGTGATAGGGAACGTGAGTGTTATGTGCTTGCTCATGGGGAGTGCTTTTCGTTTAGTGAGATAGCTGGGATGCTTGGGGTTAGTAAGGGGACTGTGGAGGTGTATGTGACGCGGGCTCAGAAGAAAATATCGGATGATTTACAGAGCAGCCTATTCCTTGTGGGATAGGTTTTAATATTTCCAAATGAAGGGAATCCGTTGAATTATGTAGAATATTGTAAAATGATGCATTTTACTTAATAGGGAGAGAAGTCAATGAATTGGAATGGAGTTATACAAGAAGTAAGGAGCTTTAAGGACCTTAATGGAGATGATAAGCACATATGGTATAGAGGCCATAGTGATGTAAATTATAAATTGACATCTTCTCTATTTAGAAAAAATTTTAGTACTATTAAAAAATATTTAATTCGTGAACGTGCTATATACAATTTATTTATGAATTTAGGGCATATGTATCATAATTTGGATGATTGGGATTTAATATATTTAATGCAACATCATGGTGCTAGTACAAGGTTATTAGATTGGACTGAATCATTTGCTGTTTCACTTTTTTTTGCTACGCTTGGGTGGAAAGAAAATGAACCGATATCAATTTGGTTGCTTAAACCAAACGAATTGAATTTTAAAACTTTTAAGAACCATAAGTACTTTACAACACATAATGATTCTTATTTTAAAAGAATGTCTGATGTTCACGAGGAGAAGTTTTTCAAAAACTCAATCGCGCTACATCCTAAAAGGAGCAATTCCCGCATCCTAGCACAACAAGGCGTATTTACAATCCAAGGAAATACAAAAGAAACATTAGACGAGGAATTTAATGGGGATTTATTAAAAGAGGGGATATTGAAAGAAATTATTATCGACTATGAATTGAAAGAAGATGTTATGTCATTTTTGAATTTATCTGGGGTTAATTCATACACAATATTCCCTGATCTTTACGGACTTGCAAAACATATTAATAATTTGACTGAATTTAATCAATTTATTGACCAAAATAGTAACTAAGTTCCCTTTTGTCGTACGTATGCCACTTATATGTGAAAGGATCGTTTAAATGACTTTAAAGCACCCCAACCGGTGCTTTTTCTTTTGCCACAAAACCGACATAACACTAGGGGGAACTAATTTGAGAGTCGAAACTATACAAATTGAACAAGTAAAACCCAATGGTTGGAACCCAAACGAGATGGACGATCATATCTATAGATCGTTGGTGGAGAGCATCCGGAAACACGGTGTGCTGCAGCCGATCTTGGTCAGAAGCGATATGACCATCATAAAAGGGGAGAAGCGGTGGAGAGCAGCCCAAGAGGCTGGGCTTACGGAGCTTATTTGTGTGATTGTGGAGTCAACTGAAGAGGAAGCGAAGCTCTTAACAATCAGCTTGAGTCATCTGCGAGGCCGAACCAACGAGGAACTGCTGGCATCGCTCCTTGAAGAGCTTTCAGCATTCTTTACGATCGAGGAGATATCATTACAAACCGGATTTCAAATGGAAGAGCTCAATTCCTTGATTCCAGGTTTAAACTCGGACACTGAGCTTATTACTCCGGTCCAGGAAGATGATTTTAATGTGCAGCGTGCATTGGATGAGATCAAAGAGCCTGAGACTCGATACGGGGATGTGTGGCAGCTTGGTAGGCATATCTTGGTGTGTGGAGATGCAACCAAGCTTGAAGACGTGCAGAAGCTCATGGCGGGGGTCAAGGCAGCGCTTGTTGTTACTGACCCACCGTATAATGTAGCTGTTGAAAGTGATTCAGCACGATTGGCCGCTGATGGTCGCGGTACAATAATGAACGATGATATGCCCGCAGAAGAGTTTGCGGGCTTTTTGAATTCTGTATTTTCTTGTTATGCCGAGGTCATGGATCCGAAGGCGGCCATCTATGTATTCCATCCTTCTTCGTATCAAATTGAGTTTGAGGATGCGATGAACGCGGCTGGCATCGTGGTAAGGTCGCAGTGCATTTGGTCAAAGAACGCTGCTTCCTTCGGTTGGTCGCAGTATCGCTACAAACATGAGCCAGTGTTCTACGCTCATATGAAAGGCAAGTCACCAGCGTGGTATGGGGACCGCAAGCAGACAACCATCTGGAAGGCAGGACTACCGCTGGAGCAGCCAGAGCCTGAGACTATTTGGGAAGTGTCCAGGGGTGATGTCACTAAGTATGTTCATCCTACGCAAAAGCCCTTAGAGCTCTTGGCTATTCCGATTGGAAACAGCAGCCAGCGTGGGGATATTGTGTTGGACTTCTTCGGTGGTAGTGGATCAACGCTTATGACATGTGAGCAGATGGATAGGACGTGTCGGACGTTGGAGTTAGATCCGGTGTTCTGTGATGTGATTAAGAAGCGGTTTTGTGAGTGGACGGGGATTGAGCCAGTTCTATTAAATAGACTTTAAAAATTTGGCAAGAGTTGAAAAACTCTTATTCCTAATATATCCCAATTTTTAGGGGGAAGTATGATAGAATATTAACTGTGAAGAAATCAACTGTTGAAAGAGGTAGGAAAATGGAAATTCAAAGAAAAACAATTTACTGGATGCTGATAATTAGTTTCTTCTCATTGATAGCAGCATGGATTTTGGATTACGAAAAACTGAATTTTTGGTCTAATATAGCGATAGGAATGCTTTCGAGCGCTCTTCTTGGGATAATAGTTTCAGTTATTGCGTATAAAGTAGAACGGCGAAGAACGCTAGAGGAGTTCTATTCTCAGGCATTGAAGGCTATAAGAAATATTAGTTCTTATGAAACAAGTAGAGATCCTGTTAAAACAATGGAGTTAATTTTACAAATAGGTAGTTATAACTATAGCGAACTGGGTGATGCTTACGCTAAAATTGACTTTTTTTGGGGCAATAAAAAGAAAACAACACGAATTTTTAATGAGATTTACTCAAAAATTATAAAATTTAGAAATGTATTTTTAGAGAAGCAGTATGACTTCAATGGTTATTTGAAAGGTGATATTACAAATCTACCAGTTATGGAAATATTCATTCAGGAACTTGAAGACAAACTTGTAAGAAGAACTAGTCGAGAGATTGAAAATGTGGATGGAAGTAATACAACAATTACAAATGCTGAAAAAAATGTAATGGATATCGAAAAGGAATTAAATTCATGGTTTTATAAATTAATGTATGGAAAAGAAAATCCAATAACAGATTTAAGAGGAAATGAAGATTAATAAACCTGTTAATATAATAAAAAGGCTCTGTTAACGCTTTGTGTTGTTTTTTCGATATACAACGGGTGTTTGTTGTTGATAATTAACAACGGGGCAGTTTCAATTAATTATTACGGAGAAGAAGATATGGATACAAATAAGAATATGAAGATGCATTTTGGGTCTGATGTTAAGAATTTTGTACAAGCAAATTGGCTGAATGCCATTAAAGAGGGTATTCTGCTGACAGAAGATGAACTTATTTGGCTAAGGAAGGTTTTGGAGGATGATTATGTCCCTGGTGAAATAGCACCATCGTATTTTTATAAAAAAAACACTGAAAGGGAACGAAATGTAAATAAACGATTTGTGAGAGAAGAGTTAGATAAGCTAAGAAAAAAATCCATAAAGTTTACTCCAGAAGAATTAATTGAACTTAGCAAAAAAAATATAAGAGAATCCAGGGGAATTGAAAATTTCTCTGGTATTTATATCATACACAATCGCACAAAAGATATGTATTACGCTGGACAAGCTGTAAGAGTATTCGACAGGGCTTATCAGCATTTTGTTAAAAATCCAGCCCTAATAAAGGGAAGGCATGTAGATAATGTTAGATTTAAGCTTCGAGAAGTATATGAAGATTTTCTTTTAGGAGATGAGTTTAATATTAGTTTACTTCCTATTGAGAATACCACATTCTCATCCCTAAACGAGTTAGAAGATAATGCAATTAGGGCTTATGATTCATTGGTTCCTAACGGTTACAATAGAAACCCAGGCAATGTAATGGATAAACCTATTTTCAAAAACGATGACTTCCAGATAGCTGCGAACTTAATGTTGGATAAGATAAAAGGGGTAGAATCTTTAAGCCTTTTAAACAAGCGTGAGAGGATTGTTTATATCAGAAGTTTATTATCAGAGCTAAAATTGCCAATAAATTATCATTTTATTTTGAACTTAGCTCAGATGACGAATAAAAAGTTTTTAAGGAATGATAAAACCTAAACCCTCCGCCCCATCAAGAGTCAGTTTTCTTTTGTTCAGAAATCAACATTGAGCACTAACAGAGCCAATAAAAAAAGAAGGACGCACTAACGTCCTCCTTGGGCACCGGACACTCCCGGTGAGATCATGTATGCCGTGGCCACGGTTATACGAACGCATGATCTCACAACTATTCTAACGGATGTTGGGAGTGTTCGCAATTGAAAGATGAAAATACGAACAATAATAATGAAGAGCTGCTTTTAAAGCACGAACTCGCGTTAATCGAAGGAATTCTTGAATCCAAATCAAAGTATCGTAAAATCATTCAGGCCGGCATTGCTCGTTGGGTTAAAGACTTTCAAGATGGCCGCATCGAGATCAAATCGGTTGAGGATCTGAAGAAGTTGATTGAGATTGATCTGGAGTTGCAGAAGGATGAAGTATGATGAACAAAAGAGGAGATCGGATATAGATGCAGAATTTGTCATAAGGAAATAATAACCATATAAGGGGAAATACAATGAAAACTTTCTTTAAAAGCAAAAAGGCTATGTTTCTAGGAGCATTAGCTATCTTTACACTCGGTAATGTATCAGGGGTTTCAGCGAGCACAACTCTTAAGGAAATAACGGCTTATCTAGACGGAGGCATTCGACTCGTTGTAAATGGTCTCCCATTCACAGCAAAAGATTCTGATGGCAAAGTACTTACTCCAATTAATTATGAGGGTAACACTTATTTGCCATTAAGAAGTGTTGCTGAAGCAACGGGGATGAATGTTAAGTGGGATGATGTAACAAGAACTGCAACACTAGGGGCACTAGGCAATCAAGAGGCTCAGAGTCATGTTGAAATATCTTCAGATAAATCTTTTGAATTCACGTTACCTGGAACATGGATAAGAACTGACGACAATGGAGTTGATAAACAAAACCCTGAAATAAAATATGGAGCTATAAATAATAAAGCAGATGTACCAATTTATATGGGAGTAATACCAGAATCTAAAAGCGTATATTTGGATACGACAAGACTTGAGGATTACAAGAAAATAATTATTGACCAAATGAACAGCAAGGATGGATTTACTAATACCAAACAATCTTCGGTAATTGATTTTACACTTAACGGAAGTCCAGCAAAACAATTGGTTTTACAAGGCATTTTTAGTAACAGTATTAATGTTTCTTTTCTGGTTACTTTTGTCGAAACAAATAATAGATTCTATCAAATTATATTCTGGACAACAGATAAACAAATGGTTGCTTCTAGAGATGATTTAACAGAAATAATTAGTACGTTTAAAGAAATAAAAAAATAACCGTTAGCATCGAGGGTAAAATCTTGATGCTTTTTTTTATTTTCTAATCTGGAGGTGGGTGATATGTAATGCCAAGAGAACGCAGTCCCGACAGAGACAAAGCCAGACAAATTTGGCTAGGCAGCAACGGCAAACTGAAACTTAAGGACCTTGCTTCAGAGCTCGGTCTCGGAGAAACCCAAATACGAAAATGGAAGAGCCAAGACAAATGGGAAGCATCATTGAAAAGTAACGTTACTAATGAAGTGAAAGGTAACGTTACTAAACGATTAGGAGCACCGAAAGGGAATAAGAATGCTGTCGGAAATAAAGGCGGGGCTCCAAAAGGGAGCAAGAACGCCCTTGGTAATCGAGGCGGTACCGGAGGCCCAGTCGGCAACAAGAAAGCAGTATCCACCGGAGAGTTCGAATCCATTTGGATGGATACGCTTGAAGAAGATGAACAGGAGCTAGCTCGCCAGGTCGAAACGGATCCGATACGACAGGCGGATGAAGCTATCACTTTACTTTCAATAAGAGAACGACGCATGCTGCAGCGCATCCAGAATTTACGAAACACTCTTACTGAAAAGCAGCGAAAGGTCATTCAAGAGCGAATAGCAGTGAAAGATGTCCAGACCATTCACGATGAGAAGACGGGCCAATCCAAGAGTGTTGTTGTTCCAATGGAAAAGCTCGTCACAACGAAGATAGAAGAATCAGATATTAGAGTCATTGATGATCTGTTGCGCCTGGAGGAAGCTTTGACAAGGGTTCAGGATAAGAAGCTGAAGGCAATTGATTTGAAGAATAGATTTGTTGATGCTGAACGTGATCTTCGCATTCAAAAGCTGCAGGCTGAGGTCAATACTTTAAATAACAATACTGTTGTGGATCCTGTAGTGTTTAAGGATGATCTGCATGAGTGAGGTAAGCCTGCAGCAGACGATAGGTAAAGGTTACGTAGATTTCTGGCGCTTCCGCGGTCGTTACCGTGTTGTAAAGGGTGGCCGTGGGTCAAAGAAGAGTGTTACCGCTGCTTTATGGCATATCTATCATATGATGAAGATGCCGAAGGCGAACACACTGGTGATAAGGAAGACTTTCAACGCTCATAAGGATTCAACCTTTGCTCAGCTTAAATGGGCCACTCATCGCATGGGTGTAGCTCATCTATGGCAGTTTAAGAAAAGTCCACTCGAGGCTACATATAAACCAACCGGCCAGAAGATCCTCTTTCGTGGCCTGGATGACCCGATGTCCATTACCTCTATCACGGTGGATACGGGGTATTTGTGCTGGGCCTGGTTTGAAGAAGCCTATCAAGTATTAAATGAAGATGATTTCGATAAGATCGACATGTCTATCCGTGGTGAGCTACCGGAGGGCTACTTTAAACAATTGACGCTGACTTTTAACCCGTGGAATGAACGCCATTGGTTGAAGCAGCGTTTTTTTGATGTCTCCAATCCTAATATCCTTGCTCTAACAACTACATTTAAAAGTAATGAGTTCCTGGGGGACGACGACCGGGAATTGTTCGAATGGATGCGGAAGCATAAGCCGAAGCGTTATCGTGTGGAAGGTGAGGGTAACTGGGGAATTGCTGAAGGGGCTATCTTTGAGAATTGGTGTGAAGAGGAATTCGAATGGCGGGACATCGCTAAGCTGCCCGGCTACAAGGCCATATTCGGTTTAGATTTCGGATACACAAATGACCCTAGTGCTTTCATTGCAGCTCTCGTCAATAAGGATCTGAAGAAGATCTACATATTCGATGAACATTACGAGGGGGCTCTGACCAATGACAAAATTGCAGAGATCATTAAGAAGAAGAGCTATGCGAAGGAAAAGATTGTTGCAGATTCTTCAGAGCCTAAGTCCATCGATGAGATCCGGGGTTATGGCATAAATCGGATACGTGCTGCTGAGAAGGGACCGGATAGCGTGATAAATGGCATCCAGTATCTGCAGCAGTATGAAATCATCGTGCATAAGTTTCGATGTCCTAATGTCAGTATGGAGCTATCTAGCTATGTATGGGATCAGGATAAGACTGGGCGCTTTCTGAATAGACCGATCGATGATTTCAACCATGCGATGGATGCATTGCGTTATGCCATGGAGCAGATTCGTAAAGGCTCTGGCGTTTCATTCGATTAATGTAGATTGGAGGTAAATGAACAGTGACACCTGAAATGCAGAACATCGCAGCTATTCTAAGGGCCGGAGCTGCTTCAGCTATGGGTATTGAAGAAATCATCCAACAGGAAATTAGTGATTGGAAAAAAGATCCGCTCAGGAAGATGATGCTAATCGGAGAGCAGTACTATGGATTAGACCATGATGTCTTAAAACATAAGCGAATGACGATTGGAGAAGGCGGCGTTCCTATTGAAGCCATCCATTTGGCTAACAACAAGCTACCGCATGGATTCGTTCGTAAACTCGTTGATCAGAAAGTGGGCTATTTGCTTAGTAAGCCGCTGAGTATTCAAACGGAGAATAAAAGCTATGAAGACTTGCTGAAGGATTTTTTCAGTAAGTCTTTTTTGCGCTTATTACAATCTGTTGGCCGTGAGGCAATCAATAAGGGCAAAGCGTGGGTCCATATCTATTACAATCCAGCCGGTATATTGTCCCTGAAACGAATTCCGTCTGAGGAATGTATTCCATTGTGGCGAGACGCGGCTCACACTGAGCTGGATGCGCTTATTCGTGTATACGAAGTGGAAGTGTACGAAGGTAAGACGAAAAAGACGATCAAGAAAATAGAGTTTTGGGATACAACCGGTGTCTATCGTTACGTACTTGATGGTGTTGGAATGAGTCCAGATATCGAAGCCGGAGATCGAGGGACTCACTTTAGTTTTGTGGAAGGTGATAGCGAGCTCCCGCTAAACTGGCAGCGTGTTCCCTTTGTTTGCTTCAAGTACCATGAAGATGAGCTTCCACTTGTTAAATTCGTACAAGCTTTGGTTGATGATTATGATCGTAAGAAAAGTGATAACTCGAACAACCTTGATGATTTGCCTAATAGTATCTATGTAGTCAAGAACTACGATGGACAAGATCTTGGGGAGTTTCGACGCAACCTCTCGGTGTTCCGTGCTGTGAAGGTCATGGATGATGGTGGTGTGGATACGCTCTCCCTGGATATCGACACTGAAGCATATAAAACTCATCAAGAAATGAATAGGAAGGATATTTATGAGTTTGGGCGCGGCGTCGATACACAGTCCGACAAGTTTGGAAACAGCCCAAGTGGGATTGCCTTAAAGTTTCTTTACCAGGACCTGGACTTAGACGCCAATGACATTGAGACGGAATTTCAGGCAAGTCTAGAGCAGCTGCGTTGGTTCATTGATACTCACCTTGCTAATAGCGGTTTAGGGGATTATTCGAGTGAAACCGTCGACTTCATCCTTAACCGAGATATTCTTATTAATGAGATGGATACCATCACAAATGCCAAGAACAGTGTGGGTGTCATATCCGATGAAACGATTGTTGCTAACCATCCGTGGGTGACAAATACGCAAGATGAAATGAAAAGACTCGAGTCCGATCGGAAGAAGGCATTCGAGGATGAAGCTTATATGAATGAACTTAATGGAACATCAGCATGAGATCTGCAGAATATTGGGCAGGACGGATGGAGCAACTGAATGAGGCGCAGCTTGCTAAGGGTGAAGCTTATGTACAGAACATGAATCGCGAATATGGTAAAGCGATGGCGTCGATTCAGAAGGATTTGGATGTGTTTTATCAGAGGTTCGCAAAGAACAATAGCGTGGATTTAGCAACAGCGCGTCAAATGCTAAAAGCTGGTGAGCTAAAAGAATTCAAATGGTCTGTTGAGGATTATATAAAGGCTGGCCGTGAGAATGCGATTGATCAACGTTGGATGAAGGAATTGGAGAATGCGAGTATCCGAGTTCGAATGAGCCGGCTTGAATCGTTGCATCTGCAAATGAAGCAGCAAATCGAATTACTTGCAGCGAAGCGCCAAGCAGGGGCAAACGGTTTGTTAGGTGGTATTTATAAGGATAATTACTATCAAAGTATTTTTGAGCTGCAGAAGGGTCTCGGGCTGGGAGCAAGCTTCTCTAAATTAAATCCGCAGCAGATCAACAGCCTGCTTGTGACACCTTGGGCTCCAGATGGTAGTAACTTCAGTCAGCGGATATGGGCAGACCGATCCAAGTTAATCCATGAGCTTCAGACTACTTTAACACAAGGGTTGATTCGAGGAGATTCTTCCGAGATGATGACAAAAAGGTTATCTGAGCGGATGGGTGTGTCACGTGCGCGTGCTGAAACCCTAGTTCTAACGGAATCAGCTTATTTTTCTGGGGCTTCTCGTAGGGCTTCGTATGGAGAGCTGAACGTTGAAAGGTATAAGAATGTAGCCACGTTAGATAAGAAAACGTCAGATAAGTGTCGCACGATGGATGGTAGTATTTTCTTAGTCAACGAGGCGCAGGCTGGGCTGAATTGTGCACCTTTCCATGCGAGGTGTCGGACAGTTGATATCCCATACTTTGAAGATAACGTAAAAGAGAGGGCAGCCCGTAACCCCGAAGGAAAGACATATGATGTTCCTGGCGACATGACTTATAAAGACTGGGAGAACAAACATGTTGAGCCTATAGTAAGTCAGCCGAAAATGCCACAGGTAGGAGAAGTTGAGGAACCACCTGGGACTCCTAATCGTCGCTTTAACCCAAAGGCGAGCTTTCAAATTGATCTTAAGAAGGTACCGGAGGATATGTTGGAACGCTTGGCCGAGGTGAATCGCAGCATTGCTAGGGAAGGACATCAGCAATCCAAGGAGATTGCCGTGCTTCTTGATGGTAGAATCGGAGAGCAGTTAGGTCGTACAACAGGGACAATCAATCAAGCTAAATTTAGTAGGGATATGGATCGTGTGCTGCGGGAGGCGCCAGATGACTCCGTTATTTTGACCCATAACCATCCTCAAGGTACGAGAATTAATATTAAGGACGCTCGTAACCTGGCTCTTTACCCGTCACTGGCACATATTGTTGCTGTAGGCCATGACGGTGGTATCAGTAGCATTTCGACGCTGGGTAAAACAGTTGATATACTGGTATTTAATGAAGTCATGGCAACGATGGCAGTAAAGATAAACGGACAGTTAAAATCTTCATCTAAGTATGCTACAATGTCGGTATCAGAGCAAAAGGCTTACTTTTCGCATGCCGTGATGTTAGCCGTTATTGAAGAATTGGGGTGGTTATATGGCGAAGACTTCGAAACATCAAGAGCAAGAGATTGGGGGATTTGACGAGGCCTATATGGATGACCTCAATCCTAGAGCTCCTGATTTTGTTGAGAAGTTCATTGATGCAGTTAAGCGACCAATCGAGATTCTAAAAGAAGAAAAATAGAGGCACTCACATTTGCGTGGGTGCTAATTTTATTGTTCTCTCTTATAGTTTAGGTTGCTTACTGACAGCAATTAAGTGTGGTGAGATGGTTATTTAATATTTTCCAATCTGGCAGGATAGTTAAAAAACTTCTAGAATAATATGGAATATAAAATTACCGTTAAGTGGTAGAGAGAGTTGGATGGAAATTGGGAGTTATTACAAGATGGTTTTTATTCATTGTCATCACTATAGTACCTCTACTAACTTTAACATTACTTCTAAATAATGTTGAAGTAGTACATGCTTCAGTTGATGATTTAGTTAAATATTTAAAAATATATGACTTTACTATTAAAGATATATTAATCACTCAATTTTCTTTAACATTTATTATACTTTCTTTACTTTCGTTATTATCTTCTAACGCAGAAAGTATTTATTGGGAAGATGTGATTAGTTATAAATTAGTTTATCCCAAATTTACTAATTTCGTTTCGATATCTGCATCGCTCATTGGTATAATGATTCTTTCCATAATTTTTACGATTATTAATTTAGGATACTATGTATATTTTAGTTTTGGAGTAGCAGTTATTTTGCTTATTTTTTTGATGAGTAAAATGATCAACATTTATTTTAGTCGTGATTTAATAAAAAATGAGCTTAATAAGATGTTTAATCAAGCGAATGAAGATAAAAAGCAAACGCATTTATATGGCCTATATGAAAAAACTATACAATTATTAGATGAGAATAAATACCAATATATTTTTGAAAATTTTGATTTTCTAGTAAATAAGAATGAAAATAACACGATTTTAAAAATAATGACCGTAATTAGTGACAAAAGTCCTGTGTTATTTTATGATTTATTAATTAAATATGATTTGTATAGTAATCCCGCAATTCAAAAAATAACAATTAGTTTAATAAATAATTTAATAGTCAATCATTCATTTCCAGAAATTAAAAGAGGTATATTAGAATTAATGATAGGTAAATTAAATAAAATTGATCAATCTTTTTTTTCTAATTTGTATGTTCAAGGTATTAACTCCGCCTTAACGGGAATGGAACAGCATGTTATAGACCCGCTTGTGGATGATTTATCTGATAAAATAAATAATTGTATATCTAAATTGGATAAGCCGATTGAGCAATTATATACTGCTTACATTCATAAAGATAAATTTGCGTTTGATATGATACTATTTTATTTAGAAGAAATGAAGAATGAATTTACTACTGCTGTAAATAATGCATTTAATGAATTCGGTAATGAGATTACTAATAATTTTGTTTTTATATATAGCTTTTCTCAAATTCGAGTTGATTTTTGTACAGAAGAAGAAAGGGAAAGAATCGATCAAATAATAAAAAAGGATGAGCAGGAAATTTATTTGCTAAAAAAACAACTTAGTCGTCTATCACAATTAAGGGATGCTAAAGTGTAGTATATTCTGTTTGTAATAACATTTTGACCAATTGTGTAAAAAGGATTCCTGAACTTCCAGGAGTCCTTTTTCTTTTGCCCTACCATATGGCGTTAAACTAGGTATACATTCACCGGACAGTACCGGAGAAAAGTGAGGTTGAGATAAATGGATTGGTTGAAAGACCTGTTGAAAGCTCAAGGGCTATCAGATACACAAATCGCTGCAATTGTTGGAGGTGTTGAAACGAATTATAAAGGTTGGGTCCCTGAGCACCGATTCAACGATGTTACTGTAGCGAAAAAGAAAGCGGATGAAGATTTGAAGGAACGAGATAAGCAGCTTGAAACACTTAGTAAGGCAGCAGGCGACAATAAGGCGCTGCAGGATCAAATCACTCAGCTGCAAACAGATAATAAAGCTGCTTCAGATAAGTATGAATCGGAGTTGAAGGAACTTCGATTAAATACAGCACTTAAGCTGGCTTTAACGGGTAAGGTCCATGATCCTGAAATCGTAACGGGTTTGCTGGATAAGAGTAAGGTGGAGCTTGATGATACCGGAAATGTGAAAAGTGGACTTGATGATCAAGTGAAAGCCCTGCAGACGAGCAAGGCTTTTTTGTTTGTTCCTGAGAAGTCTACGCAGCAACAGTTCAGGGGTATCACTCCTGGGGATGGTAAGACACCAGGATCTGGAGGTGACGATGATAAAACCAATATGGGTAAACGTCTAGCAGAGCAAGCTGCTAAGCAATCCGAAGGGCTAGATAAGGCTAGGGAATCCTATTTTCAATAATGAAGAGGAGGTAATAATCGTATGAAATACACAGAAACCA
The DNA here is from genome assembly GCF_052115445.1 of Paenibacillus sp. 2RAB27. Classification (NCBI taxonomy): domain Bacteria; kingdom Bacillati; phylum Bacillota; class Bacilli; order Caryophanales; family Paenibacillaceae; genus Paenibacillus; species Paenibacillus sp. 2RAB27. The sequence continues at coordinate 114,917 of NZ_JBFRGR010000019.1, read as the reverse complement.
CCTATACGAACAACAGGAAGGAAATCTTAAAGTTCCCGGATCATTATGTGAACTTGGCGGTGACCGTAGATGACACGGGGATTGTTGCAAATGCTGACGGTAAGAAGATAGTTCCAGCCGGCACCATCGTTGGTAACGGCATTTTAACCGACATCACGAAGAAAGCAAAAAAAGCAATAACTACTGCAGGCGTGTCCAATGCCGAGGGTGTACTATTCACTGATGTTGATGTAACTTACGGCCCTGCAGCAGGTGCTATGCTTGTTCATGGTTTCATTGATATTGCTAAACTTCCAACAGCCCCAACCCCAGAAGAAGTAGCTGCATTAAACCAAATCGCGTTTTTGAAATAAGAGGGAGGAATGAAATAAATGCCAACAATTTTTGATCTCGTTAATGCAAAGAACATTGCAACGTATTACGATACAAACACTTCGAATGCAATTCCATATCTCGGAGCTACGTTATTCCCAGCTAAGAAGCAATTGGGCCTGGACCTCAAGTGGATCAAAGGCTCTAAAGGGCTACCGGTTGCTTTGCTGCCATCGGCATTCGATGCAAAGGCAACGCTTCGTGACCGTATTGGTTTTAAAAAGGTAGAGACGGAGATGCCTTTCTTCCGAGAAGCAATGAGGATCGGTGAGAAGGACCGTCAAGAATTAAATCGTTTAGCTGCTAGCGATAATGAAAGTTATTTGATGCCATTGATCAATAATATTTACGACGATGTATCAGCACTTGTTGGTGGCGCCATGGTTAATCCCGAGCGGATGATTATGCAGCTTCTCTCAACAGGTAAGATTAGTATCGTTGCCAATCGTTTGAACTATGACTACGACTACAAGATGCCAGCTACGCATAAGGTCACACTAACCGGGACGGACAAATGGAGCGATCCAACAGCGGATATCGTAGGTGATATCAAAACTTGGCAGGATACAGTTGAGGATGACACCGGTGTACGTCCGTTGAATGGGATTTGTACGCGGAAGACATGGAACTATATTCTATCCAACACTGCAATTCGTCTAGATATGAATCCACTTGGTGGCCAAAATATCATTATGACGGATGCGCTCATGAAGCAGTATCTACAAAATAAGTTAGGTGTTTCGATTGCCGTCTATAACAAGAAGTTTGCTCTGCAGGACGGTAGCAGCAACTTGTTCTATCCTGACGATTACTTCACCCTCATTCCTGAGGGTTCACTTGGGAATACGTATTTCGGTACCACACCAGAGGAATCCGATCTTATGTCTGGTAGTACTTCAGCGGATGTTTCCATTGTGAATACCGGTGTCGCGATTACAACCATTAAAGAGCCTCACCCAGTCAATGTGGAGACGATCGTTTCCGCGATTACGTTGCCTTCCTTCGAGCGCATCGATCAGATTTATATTTCTAAAATTAATTAATCAGGAAGGGTGAACGTAGATGACAACAAAGGCACAAGAAGAAAAGACAAAGAATGTTAAAGTGAAGTTTATTCAAAACGTTAAATACCGCGGTAATTACTACCCTGCTGGGACTGAATTAGAAATTTCTGTTGATGATAAAGCCTCCCTTATTAAAGATGGTGTTATTGATTCAGGTGATAGCGACGATGACGACCAATGAATACTTGAGCAAACTTAAGGACCTGCTAGCTATTCCTGTTGAAGATAATAGCAAAGATGGCCGGCTTATCTTTACGATTGAGACGGTCATTCAAGCTATATGCAATTGGTGTAACATTCCAATTGTTCCGGAAGAGCTGGTGAATGTGGTGTTACAAATCGCCGAGGATCAGTATAGGACGAAGTATGCTTCTGAGTTTCCGGAAACTCAGCAGGCCATTCAGAGCGTTAAACGCGGGGATGTTACAACTACTTTCGGTTCATCTAAGTCTACAGTTAAAGCTGGACCAGGTGCATCTTTCTTGCAGAGATATGAAAGTCAGCTTATTGCTTATAGGAAGTTGAGGTGGTAGTCTTTGGGTTTCGGAAACGTAGCAGCTGAGAGGGCTGCCATTGAAATGACATATGAAGGTCGTTGTACGGTCACTGAACTACAGTCAGCAAAGGATCCCGTAACTAAGGCGACAGGCCAACACAGGGTTATCGTCCTATTGGACGAGCCTTGCGCTGTTTCTCAAACTACTCTTAGAGGAGTGACGAGTACAGAAACCGATAATACGATTAATTACGACGCTAAGCTTTTTATCTCCCCGGATGTAACTATTAAGGCTGGCAGCGAAATTAACGTCATTCAAGATGGAATGGATATTAGGTTTCAACAAGTTGGTAAGCCATTTCGTTATCCCACGCATCAAGAGATTATGTTGAATGAAGTTGGCCGTGTGTGAGCCGCTTAGGTGACTTTAGTTTTTCTGATTTGCAGGATTTTAAGAAAGGTCTAGATCAACTTCAAGAATATGCTCATACTTTCCTGGAAGAGTGCATAAAGGAATTGGCAGCGCGGCTGTATGCAAAAACCGTTGCCCGCACTCCTGTGCTTTCCGGAGATTTGCGACGAGGTTGGAGTATTGGACCCATTCAACGAGTCGGATCTGACATTCAAATTGAGATAATAAATCCAGTGGAATATGCTATGTATGTTGAGTATGGTCATCGGACTCGCAATCATCGAGGGTGGGTGGAGGGTCGATTTATGTTGACTGTATCCATCGCAGAGCTCGAGCAGGAGCTGGTGGCAATATTGGAACAAAAGCTGCAGCGATTCATGAAACAGCGCTTGGGGTGGTAGGATGATTGAACAGGATATCCTTAATGGGATTATCGGGAAGTTGGATGTGCTGGCTCCTGACCTTCCAATATATACAGAACAAGTGAAGCAGGGCTTTGTGCAGCCTGCTTTTTTTGTCATGCAATTGAATAGTGGCCAGAAAAAAGAATTGAATAATCGATCTTTTCGATCGCTACTCTTTAATGTGCATTTTTTCCCTGATGCGGATAGCCTTACAAAGAAATCAGATTGTAGGGCAATGGCCGAAAGACTGTATGAAGCACTGCAGTTCATAGTCGCCATAGGCCCAATTCGAACAAACGATTTGAAATACGAAATTATTGATGATGTGCTCCATTTTTTTCTAAGAGTTGGATTACATCTACTTCAAGAAAAGCCAGTAGAAACAAAAATGATGCAATCAGAACTGGAGGTTCATCTATGAGTACGAGAAAAGAGCAGGAGCCATCATACACCAAAGAACAATTCATAGGATCTCAAAGATTTACAGGGGCCCAGAAAGATATTCTGGGTGCGTTGTTGGTCGATGGTGAAAGTTACACGAACTCAAAAGTTATAGATCTTATTAATGAGTTTTTAGAAAGGACGGTGCAATAGATGGCCGGAGGAACATGGGTAGTGCAGAATAAGGTTCTTCCAGGCTCGTATTTCACGTTTAACACTGATTCTTCACTCGGAACATTAGGTGAACGCGGCACGGTTACGTTTGCTTTAAAGCTCTCATGGGGGCCATCGAAACAGATATTGACGTTTCAAGCAGGTGATAACGTGAAGTCGCTGCTTGGTTACGATATGACTGACGCTAACATGCTGCTTGTGAGAGAATCACTCAAGCGAGCTGGTAAGTTACTCCTATACAGGCTGAACACAGGTACGAAAGCAACAGCGGTTGTTGGCAGTTTGACTGCTACAGCTAAATATGGAGGCTTGAGAGGAAATGATTTGAAAATCGTCATTCAAACCAATGTTGATGACAGTTCGAAGTTCGATGTACGAACGCTACTAGCCTTAGAAGAGGTCGATAAACAAACGGTAACGAACATCGCAGGACTAGTGGCAAACAATTGGATTACATGGACCGGAAGCGGATCGCTTACAGCATCGGCTGGGGCATCGCTTACGGGTGGAACTGACGGTACAATCCTTAATGGTGATCATACCGATTACCTTACGGCCGTTGAAGTATACGAGTTTCAAACGATGGCACTTGTATCAAGTGATCCAACACTTAAGGCCCTGTATGTTGCCTTTAACAAACGATTGCGCGACGATGAGGGTTTAAAAATTCAAACGATTCTTGAAAACTATCCCAGCGCGAATTACGAAGGTGTTATCAGTGTTAAAAACGGTGTTATCCTATCGGACGGAACTGTTTTGGATGCTGCTTCTGCTACGGCTTGGGTGGCAGGAGCAACGGCTGCCGCACAGGTCAATGAATCTTTGACTCGAGTTGCTTATGATGATGCCGTTGATGTAAGCCCGCGCTATACCAATACTCAGAATCAAACAGGGGTACTAGCTGGCGAGTTTCTATTTGCTCAGAGTAAAGGGCGCGCTATTGTCGTTCAGGATATCAATTCATTTACAAGCTATACACCGAGTAAGGACAAGCGATTCTCTAAAAACCGCGTACTCCGTGTCCTGGATTCGATCAACAATGATTTAAAAACCATCTTTGATAATTACTATATCGGTAATGTGGATAATAACACCGATGGTCGTAACCTGCTCAAGAATGAGTATGTGAAGTATATGGAATCATTACAAAAGATCGGTGCAATTGAAAATTTTGATTCACAAACAGACATAACGATTACACAAGGCGAAGATACTGATGCAGTATACACGGAGTTTGCAGTGCAGCCGGTGGATGCAATCGAAAAAATCTATAACAAAGTGCGGGTGAAGTAGGATGACCTTTTTGCAAGCGAAGGATACCATATCCGGACAATCAGCTCGAGCATATTCAACGATTAACGGCAAAGTCGAGGAAATGTTTTATGCTAAAAAGTTAGAGGGAAAGGTTAAAAAAAATAAAAAAGAAATTAAAACGCTAGGCAAGAACGGCACGCAGAATAAAGCGAACGGCTTTACTGGAACGGGAACAATGACCATCTACTACACCACGTCATTGTTTAGACAATTGATGCTGGAGTATACGAAGCTAGGAAGAGATACGTACTTCGATATCCAAGTTACCAACGAGGATCCTAGCTCCACGATAGGTCCCCAGACGACCATTCTTAAGAATGTTAACTTGGATGAAATTACAGTTGCTGCATTCGACGTGGACTCAGAAGTGCTTGAGGAAGAAGTAAGCTTCACTTTTGATGACTGGGATATGCCAAACGCTTTTGCTGCACCAACATTAGGCTAAAAGCCGATAAGGAGGATTCTATTTTATGAGTAACTTAAGTGCATTTTTCGCAAAAAATGCAGCGCCAGTTGATGCTGTAGAGGAAGTTGTTGTTTCTGATCGTTTCAAGGACGATGAAGGTAAGCCTATTGCATGGAAAGTGAAAGCTGTACTGCAAGAAGATAGCGACAATATTCGCAAAACATGCATCAAAACAATTAAAGGTAAGTACGGCAATAATACGCGTGAGACGGATGAGCAAGAGTATATGTTAAAACTTGTTATCGCCAGTGTTGTATTTCCGGATCTTAAAGATGCTGAGTTACAGCAAACGTATGGTGTTTACGGCGCGGATAACCTCATTAAACGTATGCTCACACCAGGGGAATATACAAACTTGGTGCTGAAAGTACAAGAGGTTAATGGATACGATAAAGATATCAATGAATTGATGGAAGAAGCAAAAAACTAATCGAAGGAGGTTGGGACGAGAACGGGATGCGGATCGATCCTGATTCAACTGCCAATCTTCTTCATTTTGCTTTACATAGACTTAAGAAGCTTCCGCATGAAATATTAGAACGTCCAGCCTCTGAAAGAGCTTATATATTCGCATCTATTGCACTGGTAGTTAAAAAAGAGGCAAAGGAAGTAAAGGGAGTAGCTAAAAATTGATCCGGTAAGGAGGTGAGAGTTATTGGCAACCGTAGGAGCAAGTCTCAAGCTTTTCGACCAGTTCTCAAGTACGCTTACCAGAGCGCAACAGGTGATGGATTCTACAATCGTCACAGCAGGTCGGTTAAGGCAGTCGCTGCATGGGACAATTAGTTTCAGAATCACACTAGACTCATCGAGCGTGCTTACGCAGGCGCAAGCGCTGCGAGTCCGGATTCAACAGCAACTCGGACAAATAACGGCACGTATTCGACTTGAAATGCCTAGTTCATTGACGGTGTTCTTTACTAACTTGCAAAGGCTTGTCCTTAGACTCCTCGCTGCAGTAGAGCGGCTTAATAGGAATGTGGGCGGAAGTAATGCAGCACAGCTCCAGGCAGCTTTACAGCGAATTGCTATCCTAGAACAGCAAATCCTTACACTACAGGGACAAGTGAACCAACGCATCAGGGAAGGGTCAAGCGCAGCTGGGGGATTAGCAGGAAACATGGATAAGATTGCGTCAGCATATATCGCCATCGCAGCAGCTAAAAAAGCCATGCAAGTGAGTGATGATTATATCAACTCTCAGGCCCGGTTAAACATTGTCAATGACAACAAGCAGACGCCTCAGCAGCTACAGGCTGCCGTATTTGATGCAGCTAACCGAGCGCGCGGTGATTACGTTACGATGGCGAGTAGCGTTGCGAAACTTGGTTTGTTAGCTGGGGATGCATTTGGTGGGAATAGCGAGGTTTTAAAGTTTACGGAGCTCATGCAGAAGTCCTTTAAGGTATCCGGAGCTTCGACGCAAGAGTCGCAAGCGGGTATGTACCAGCTAACACAAGCAATGGCATCCGGTAAGCTTCAAGGCGATGAGTTTCGTTCCATCATGGAGAACGCGCCTATGCTGGCCCAAGCAATTGCTACGTACACCGGAAAGACCAAGGGCGAGCTAAAGAAAATGTCGGCTGAAGGAACGATTACAGCTAACATTATCAAAGGAGCGTTATTTTCGGCGGCGGATGACATCAATGCTAAATTTAAGACAATGCCTAAGACGTTCGGCGATGTGATGACTCTTCTCAAAAATGATGCTATCCAGGGATTTGGTACTGTCATCGAACAGGTCAATAAGCTTATGAACTCACCTGGAGGAAATGAATTTTTTGAGGGCATTTCGGGGGCGCTGAGGAAAGCAGCCAATGGAACGGCATGGTTTGTGGGAGTGCTAACTAATCATATGGGAATCGTAAAAAATATTCTGGTATCCGTTGGAGCTGTCGTTACAGCGCTAACCGTAAAATGGCTCATACATTGGGCAGTAGCAGCGTGGCCCATATTCGCGGTGATTGGTGCCATTGCATTACTACTTACTGTACTCAATGCTTTTGGAGTGTCCACGAAGCAGGTTATGGGAATTGTTGCGGGTATTTTTATGGTAGCATTCGCTACAATCTATAACAGCATCGCACTGGGATGGAATATGATTCTTGCTTTCGTTGACTTCTTGGCTAATATTTTTCATGATCCGGTTTATGCGGTCAAGAAGTTATTTTTTGATTTAGGAAAGAGCATTGCAGAATTTTTTGGAACTGTTATTAACGGCATTGTAAGTGCATTAAACTTGGTTGTCAAAGGAATTAACAAAGTATCAAAAGCAAATATAAGTATCATACCTCAAATGGATATGAGCAAACTCAGCGATATGGAGGCCCCAACATCTTCTAGTCGTCACGTGTCCGACTTATCCTCGAAGTATCGTATGGGACAAATGGATTATGGCACAGCTTTCAATAATGGTAATAATTTTGTTGGTGGCATGTTCGACAAAGTAGGTGCAGCCTTGAGTGGTTGGGACGATATCCCGAATATTGACAAGGTGAACGAGGTTGGCAAGATCGGTGATACGGTTGATATCTCAAACGAGGACCTGAAAGCGATGAGGGAATTGGCAGAGATGAAAAGCATTCAGAATTTCATCACGTTGACGCCAACTGTCCAGGTGACAGGGGACAATCATTACCACGCTCAAGGGGATGTAGAGGATATGATCGGGCAACTTACAGTTGCTTTACAGACGCACATGGACAGCTCTGTAGATGGAGTGACTAACACATGAGTTATGAGATCCATTTGAGCTTCAACAATAACCAAGAGGGCTTTCAGTTGCCAGTTAATCCAGCAGAGATTGAAGTTTTAAGTGGCAGTAACGGCAAAACCTATGACATCGTGGGTGCGAATGATGGCAGGTCAGAAGTTCGGGGCGGCGAAATCAACGTTATAAAGAGTCCGAAACTGCGCGAGATCTCATTCGAGGGATTATTCCCTGCACAATTTTATCCTTTTTTAGCAACGGATACGCTGTATGAACCGATGTATTACGTTCGAGCTATCGAAAACTGGAAGTCGATGAAACGCCCGATCCGTTTTATTTATGTAGCTCACTGGCAGCAACGTTTGGCGTCTCAGGGATTTAGCGGACAAGAGTTAAATATTCCTGTTTCTATCGAAAAGTTTAAATGGAAAGAAATTGCGGGCTCGCCAGGAGACATTGAGTTTAGTATTTCTCTTAAAGAGTACGTATTTTACGCGGCTCGCCGGGTAATGGTTAATACCGACGCAACTGGGAACGTGGTTGCCGTCCAGCAGTCCACCAGAAGGCCAGACGAGCGGATACGGCCAGACACTTATGTACTCAAAGATGGCGATACTTTAACCAAGATTGCCATGAGGTTTTATACGGATGCAGCTGGAATACCCGACAGCTCTAGATATAAAGACATTCAGACAATAAACGGCTTGAAGGATTCGGATGTCAAAAAACTGGCCGTGGGTAGCATACTTAAGCTGCCGGCAACGTGAGGTGATTTCTTGCTTCAGGTATTAATTGACAATAAGGACGGAACGTTGTGGGAACTTCCGGTGACTGGTCTTACATATAAGACTTACCGAGTTGGCCAAGCGGCTAGTATTGAACTGACGTTTATTAAGGGCGGTATATACGAGGATGCCGCGTTTAAATACAATACCGGTGATGTGGTACGTGTCACGTTTGATGAACATCCTGTATTTTATGGTTATATATTCAAGATTGACGATGGACGAGACGAAGCTGTGAAGATAACGGCTTATGACCAGTTGCGGTATCTGATGGGAAGTGACACCTACGTATTTAAAAATGCGAGTGCAACTGAGATTGTCCAAAAGATTGCAAATGACACTGGACTTAAATGTGGCGTACTAGCTGAAACGACTTACAAAATACCTCGAACCATCGAGGACGGCAGCAAGTTGCTTGATATTATTTGTAATGCGCTTGGCAATACAACGATGTCTACAGGCCGCACGTTTGTGTTTTACGACGAATTTGGCGAACTGAATTTACGCGATATTGCTGATTGGAAACTGGATATGTCAATTGGTGACTTGAGTTTGGCTTATGACTACAAAATGACACGTTCTATCGACTCGGACACGTACAATCGGATTAAGCTCGTACAAGATGTAAAGAGCGAAGAAACAGGGCAGCGCTCGAAAGTAGTAGGCCGAAATGTATATATTGCACAGGATAGCTCCAATATCGCTAAGTGGGGTAGGCTTCAACTTTATCAAAAAGTCGATGACGGCTTGAATGAAGCTCAGATTAATGAAGTGCTCAATACACTAAGTAAGCTTAAGAACCGAGAGACACGATCTTTTATAGTTGATGCCATTGGTGATATCCGGGTGCGAGCGGGATGTTCAGTTTCTATTAATATAGCGGAGATTGGTATTAATCAATATTTCTTGGTTGACGAGTGTACCCACACTTTTGATGGAGATGAACACACGATGTCATTAGCGTTGAAGGTGTATGGATGAGTAAGGACATAGCCGCATTAGCGAATCTCATTAAGCGTGCTGGCAAAGGGGCGGTTGATGCTGGGGCTCCCGTTGCTATTTTATTTGGCAGTGTAACACAGAAAAATCCTCTCGAAGTGACCGTGGATCAGCGGTTTACACTCGATGAGGATTTTTTAATTGTCCCTGAGAGCCTGACAGAGTATAGGATACAACTTAGCCATTCCCATAGTTACAACGGCGGGATAACAGGATCTTCGCTCACTGAGGAAATTATCATTCGTCGGGGCCTTGAAGTCGAGGACGCAGTGATCTTATTTCGGATGCAGGGTGGTAATCAATATTTAATCTTTGATCGGGTGGTGTAAATATGATACCAACAGGTGGTGCTGGTAATGTCCAGTTACTGCAAACGCAGCATCCCAGCAAGACATATAGGATTGATCAAGAGAACAAACGTATTGTCGGTATTGTTGATGGTCTTGAGGTAGTTAAACAGGCTGTATATAAGATCTTACAGACGGAGCGATTCGAGCACCTCATCTATGGACCGGACTATGGTAGTGAGCATTCATCATTGATAGGCAATAGCGAGTCATTTGTTCGTTCAGAACTGAGGCGACGTATTCTTGAAGCATTGCTTCAAGATGATCGGATTGCAGCTGTCGAAGAAATGAAAATAACTATGAATGGTGACTCGGCGCTGGCAGAATTCACAGTCGTTTCAAAGTATGGAGAATTCCAAGCAAAGAAAGGAATTGGTGGATATGTATGAGTCGCAGAGTTATGCAGTCATTCTGCAGCGCCTGCTTGAAAAAGTGCCGGATGATCTAGACAAACGTTCTGGAAGCGTCATATATGATGCTTTGGCTCCTGCAGCTATAGAGCTTTCCAATGCATATGTGGCTCTTGATTCAATATTGACTTCTGCTTTTGCAGATTCAGCAAACGATGAATATCTAGAATATCGGACGAATGAGTTTGGTATAACTCGGAAATCAGCTACCGCAGCGATAAGAAAAGGGTTGTTTTACGGTACCGGAAATAACTCTATTGATGTTCCGATCGGTAGCAGATTCTCTATTAATGGAGTAAGTTACACAGTCATTTTAAAGTTGGCTGCCGGGCAATTCGAACTGCAAAGTGAGACGAAAGGGGTTGTAGGGAATCAAAACTTCGGAACACTATTGCCTCTGGATTATATCAATGGTTTGGTAAGTGCTACATTAACGGACGTTTTAATTCCTGGTGAGGATATCGAAACGGATGACAAACTTCGAGCAAGATTTTTGCAGCAAGTTCGTCTTCCTTCAACTTCAGGGAATAAAGCAGACTATAAGAAATGGGCTCTTGAAGTTGATGGTGTAGGAAAAGTTGAAGTATTCCCTCAGGGATTAGGACCTGGAACAGTGAAAATAGCAATCGTTGATGCACTTAATAATCCGGCTTCATCTGAATTAGTTCAGTCCGTACAAAACTATATTTCGCCTACGGACGGGATGGGGGAGGGAACGGCACCAATCGGAGCAAAAGTCACGGTTGTATCAGCTATTGGGAAAACGATAAGTATAACGGTAGATGTCACACTTGCAGTTGGATACACCATTCAAGATGTACAAAACAAGTTCACTGAGGCTATTGTTGAATACTTTCGAGAAATAGCGTTTTCTGTTTCTTACGTAAGTTTCGCTAAATCCGGAACCATACTCTTGTCTGTTCCCGGTGTATTTGATTATACGAACCTTCGATTGAATGGTAGTTTAGCGAATGTCAGTCTTTTACAAGAGGAAGTTCCGATTCTCGGGGGTGTTGATATTGGCGTATCCGGATAGTATTGATCGATTCAGCGAGAAGTTGAATAAGAAACAAGATGGTAGTACTTACGCCATTGAGGAGGAACTGCCTATCGATGGTGGCATGTACGAAGGTTTCCTCCAGCACGATAATATTTCTACTAACAGTATTCAGGTTTATACAGGCTCTCGTTTTACAGGTGATAAGGTTTCGAACTTCATTGTTTCGGTACCTTCAAATATGCCTTGGCGACGAATAATCAAGATTTTCAGCACTTCGGCAAAAGTTTTCGTCTCCTATGAGACTCCTGGTGATACGGTGGAAGCCGACGATATCAATACACTACAAGCTAGTGTAACAGCAGCACAAGAAGAGCTAGATCGATATAAATCATCTGGAATTATCGATGGTGGATCTTTTTTTGAAGGGGCGTGATTTAAAATGGCACAAACAGTAAAAATTCGGCGTGGAACGAAAGCGGAGTTAGTTGCTAGAGGGGCTCTTTTGACAGGTGAGATGGGTTTTTGTACAGACACAAAAGAGGTCTATGTTGGCGATGGTACAAACAATTTATTCGTAGGCCGTGTCATGACTGGCCCTTACGCGTCTCGTCCAAGTGCGGCCGTTTCCGGTAGGTTCTACTATGTGACATCTGGCACAAACGTAGGCTATCTATACATGGATGATGGAACGACGTGGGTCCGCATGAATGCACTTGCTCTTACAGATTTAACAGGCACACTGGACAACATAACAGATGGAGCAACTTACGGAAAGGTGAAAAACTCTGAACTAACAAGTGGTCAGGTTAACCGTATTTCAGATGGCACAAATACCGCTACGGCAGCACAAGTCAGCACACATATTGCCGATTCAACGAAGCATAGGCAAATCAACGATGTAGGAGCCGCATCAACGGACTTATGGTCAGCACAAAAAATAAAGAATGAAATCGAGTTAGCAAAACACAATATTGAGCCGCAAGCAAGTGTAAAGGATAGAGATATTACGGCTCCGCCCGGATCGCCAGCGCTTGCGGATCGATACATTATACCTTCGAGCGCAACAGGGGTATGGGCAAGTCAAACGAACAAGATCGCCGAATGGAACGGAACAGCTTGGGATTTGTACACGGCAAGTATTGGTTGGACATGCTACGTCGACGATGAACAGAAAATATATAGCTGGAACGGATCGGCATGGGTGCGAACTGGTGGAGCCTTACAGACAATTACCGCAGGTGCTGGACTCACAGGCGGTGGCCAAGCTGATACGGTCACTATCGACATTGGTGCAGGAAACGGAATCTCTGTTGCTGCTGACTCTATTTCAGTTGTGGCTTTTAAGGGAATCACCGTGAACTCCAGCGGGGTAGCTGCGAACATTGACGGTGATAGCATTATTTACGATGCCGCGAACGGTAACCGCCTAATGGTTAACACGATAGATGGCGGCACGTTCTAAGGGGTCTGAAGTATGCGGAAAGTATTGATTCAAATTCGTCGTGGCGCTGAGTCCAACATAGGCACACTTGCGGTTGGTGAACTTGGATATTGTGAAGACACAAAGAAACTCTACATCGGGACTGCGACAGGCAATGCTTTGCTTGTCGCTGCTCAATCAACTGGCGACATGCTCAAATCAATATATGATACGAACAACAATGGTAAGGTTGATTCCGCCGAAACTGCTGATAGCGTGCCATGGACAGGTATTTCTACAAAGCCGACAACATTTGCACCATCGACGCACAAGTCAACCCATGCTGTCGGTGGAACTGATGTCCTAACTCCAACTGATATTGGCGCGATGCCAAAGGGGCCCATTACATGGGACCAGCTCAAGGGGGTGTGATGATTGTCATTCAGCGATTCACTATATGGCGCCAATCAGTATGGTGTCAACGAAACAGACACCGCGCAAACAAACGATGAGAATCCTGATTTAATGAAGTACCTCCCGGCGTACTATCATGAGATTTTGGATATGCGTTGTATTCAGGAATCACTCTCGGCTGATATTGGCAAGCTGAATATTGATATCCGCTTATGTATAGATCAGTTTTTCATCGATACTGCGACTTGGGGGCTAGACTTCTGGGAGCGCGTATTTGGTATTTCAACAGACCGGACTAAATCGTACGAGCCTCGTCGTGAGGTTATTAAAGCAAAGATTCGAGGAGCTGGCACGACAACAAAAGAAATGATTCGTACTACGGCGATGGCTTTTTCAGGAGGCGAGGTAAATGTTATCGACTACCCTACTGAGTATCGCTTCGAGGTACAGTTTGTCGGTGTAAAAGGCATTCCTCAAAATATGGCTGGATTCATTGCAATGCTTGAAGAAATCAAGCCTGCTCATTTAACATACAGCTTCAAATACACTTATACGACCTGGGATAATCTAAAAATCCTCACATGGCAGCAGGTGCATAGCAAGACGTGGAATCAATTAAAGGTCTACGAAGGAGAGTGATAGCATGCTAACAACAGCTAATTTAGGCTTGAAAAAGCCAGCCGGAAGCGATGTTGTAGACATTGCGGACCTGAATAGCAATATGGATGTGATTGATAACGCAATTCAAAATGCAACGAAGAACATTGGTACCAGCAATGCGGATGTCACGAAGAATAAAGCTGCTTGGCTCGATAAAGATACGCGAACAACTGTCGCGACCTACACATCTGGAAAGCTAACGAAGATTGAAGAGAAGGACGGGGCTACGGTTATTAAATCAACGGTTTTAACCTATGACGGTAGTAACCGATTGTCTACAGTTGCAGAGACAGCAGGCGGAGAGACTGTTACTTCAACGATTACGTATGATGGTAGCTCGAATATATCAACGATTACAAAGGCGGTGTCCTAAATGACGATCGATCCAGCCACATTATCTCAGGTTATTGATGTTAAAAATAAAATTGGGACAAATGCGGATTCTTCCGGGACAACTTCTGTATTCGCAAGACTAGCTCAAATTGCGGCGTATGTCGACACTTTAGAAACATCCATTGGTACCAATGCAGATGCTTCAGGGACTTCAACGGTGTTTGCTAGGCTGGCCCAAATTGCCGCTTATGTTGATCAAGTCGAAGGCTATACAGACACGTTGGAAACGTTGCTAGGGTTAACAGGTGACGTTGCAAGCGGAACCGGATCTGTTATGGCAAGATTGGCTCAACTAATTGCGTATACAGATACGGTGGAAACGACACTCGGTACAGTTAATACAAACGTCAACACAGCCAACACCAATATCAATACAACGAACATGAGAGTTGGAACGAATTCGGATGCAGCGGGAATGGATACGTTGTTTGCATTGTTGAAGAAGTTAGATGCAAAAGCAATATTTGGTGGTGGGTATACTCAATATAAAGGTTCATTCGCAACTGCAAGTACAACAATGGTGACGGCGCTTAGTGTTAGTGGCGCGGGTAGATTGAACTATTTACATGCTTTTAATGCTAACGGAAAAAATGTCACGGTTATTGTTGATGGTGTGACAGTGATAAATGATCTGCCGTTAGGCGGAACGGGGGCATATCTTGTTCCTGTACCAACAAATGGAAGTTATTCTAATAGTGCGCATCAATGCAATATAGCCTTCAAAACATCATTGCAAATTCTAATGAAAGCGCAAAGCGGAACACCGGACATACACTGGCAATATGAATTAGCTTAAAAAAAGGGGGGGGCGTGTAAACATGGATGAATTTATCCGACTAGATGGGGTTACGTTAGAACCACAAGTAAATGGAATCTTGTATCGCAAAAGAATCATAGGTAGTGCGACAATACTGGAAGCGATAGCTGAAACGAAAACTGAAACTGTACGCATTGATAAGGATAATGTGCAGGAGATAACATATCAATTTGATTTAGAGATAGGTGAGTATTTAGAGACTGTTCGAATTAGAAGATATGAGCCAGATCCCAACACTATATCACCTGTTGATTCTAAAATATCTGAACTCAACGCAGCTTGTAATGAGGCAATTCTCGCAGGTTTCACCTCAGACGCACTCGGTACTGATAACACATATGATTTTGATTATGATGCTCAAATCAACCTAGGTGGAATGCTAAACGCGATTACTGCAGGTATGATATCAGGAAGCTTTCCTTGGAAGGCATCTGGCATTCCACAATTGCACACGATCAATCAATTTAAGGCCGTGTTTGCTGCTGGCCTCACCCATAAAAATTCGAATATCGGTAAGTACTGGATGCTTAAAGAGCAAGCTATTGCGGCTACCACTCCAGAGGAGAGAGACGCGATTGTATGGTAAACCTCCAACCTTGTGACGTGATTTTTGTGAAACGTCGCCGAGATCCAACATTTAAAGATCGAATCATAGGCAAGTTAGTCAAATGGGCTACGAGGAGTGAATACTCTCACGTAGCCTATTTTGTTGCTGCTAACATCACTTTCGAATCTAACGCCTTTAGAAGTGCTGGTTATGGATTATTAGATGATTATGCTGATTTCATTGTAAAACGTCTTAGATTCGCACCTGAAGTACGTCTTAGAGTTCTCAATCAGATTCGAAAGACAGAAGGAGCTCGATACGGTTGGGGAGAGGTAATCGCTTTGTTATTTCGCAAGAGATGGGGTATACCCGTCTACTTCGATAGTCCCCATGCATTTGAATGCGCGGAGCAATTAGTCAAAGCTGTACATGCGGAAACAGAGTTATGGATTGTTGCTCAATCGACAGGCGACGTAAGCCCGCAAGATCTATTTGAGTCGCCGTGGTTATCGACTATTAATGTAGAAAGAGGTGGTGGTAATGAATAGATTTCTTCAATCGTTATTAACTTTGAATTCGTTAATAAAACCAACGAATGCTGCAGCGGCCGCAACAAGTGCTTTTATCAGTCCTTTTATTGCTCATGCCTTCGAGAGTGGAAAGTTTTGGGTATTCTTTTTGTACATTAACATCATTATCGCCGATTGGATTTCTGGTACTTCCGCAGCTAAGAAAGACGACACCTATTCGTCTGAGTACGGTATTGCTGCAGTCCCGCGTACGATTATCATGCTTTGGTTGCCATTTGTCGGATGGTTAATTGATAAAGTATCTCTCACAGTTTTTAACGTGAATCAACCAGGTTACGCCTTCTACGCGATTACAGGAATGCTTGTCTATCATACTTGGGAGAGTATGACAGCCAACGCATATCGAGCAGGTTGGAGGATCCCAAAGAAGGTTACCTCATTTGTGAAAAGTGAAATCAAAGCAAAGATTGATAGGGCTCAAAAGAAGAAAGGCGATGGTGGGATTGGATAATTTGTATTGGTGGGGAAAGGCAAAGGAGGCCAGCGCGCTCATCGGCTGGTTTCCTACTGTAATTTTCGCTCAATGGCAGCATGAGACAGGTCACTTCACGAGTTCGAATTTTACGAAGAATAATAACATTGCCGGCCAAACATGGCAGAGTTATATGCCATTGTCCATGAAAGGCTCAGCACGACCTTCAGCTGAAGGAGGTTTTTACATCCGGTATGAGGATCCAGTGGTCGGTTATGTAGATTTCATTCAAAAGAACGGCAGATATGCCAATGTGAAACTGCAGGGAACTGAAGAAGAGCAGATCTGTGAAATAGCAGATCGCGGTTGGGCAGCGGATACAAATTATGCAATGAAGTTAATCAATCGGTTAAATAACAATAAACAGCTAGGATATATTTTGGAGGAGGATAATGAGATGTTAAAAGAAGAAGTCGAGTTACTAAAGGGACAGATTCAAACACTATTAAACACAGCAGATGCACATATTGAGCAGATTACCGCTCTGGAAAGGCAAAATAGTATGCCTGTACCTGATTGGGCGACAAATGCCGTGGAAGCTGCCGTTTCATGCGGATTGATAGATTCACCTAATGGTCGTAGTCATGATTTTTATAGTTTGATCACCGTTTTTCACCGTAAAGGACTTATTTAGAACAAATAATTGATACACCAAAAAAGTAAGCCCTTTATTCCGAATATTGTCGGGATCGAGGGCTTTTTTTTATTTGAATAACTTTTTAATCTTACTTCCTTCAAGTTCCATTAGTCATAGATTCCACTAAGGTGTACCATTATTATGGGTGATGAAGAAAATGTTTATTCCTCCAATGCTTCTCCAATACAGTAAAAACAATTTACCTTTTGATGATCCTTCCACTTTTGCAGAACTCAAGTGGGACGGGATACGTTTAATTGTTTCAAATTTAGATGAACTAAATCTATATACTAAAAACACGAATGCAACAGCCAAGTATCCAGAGTTACACAATCCGCCAATCCCAAAAGGTACTATTCTGGACGGTGAGATCGTAGTGCTAGATGAGCAAGGGGAAGCTGATTTTGAAGCGACGAACACGGGTTTCCGTTCTAGTAAAAATCGTAAACCCGTTGTATTTATGGCTTTTGATATCTTGTACCACCGCGGCATTGATGTTACAGCATTACCATTAGAGGTTCGCAAGGGATTACTTGAAGAAGCTGTACAAGAGAATGAAACCTATAGGATAGTACGGCCAATACAGGGCAGCACTACGGGTTTCTTCAAACTCATTTGTCAGCATGGTTTAGAAGGTATAGTCATAAAGAAGAAATCTTCTAAGTACGAGAAAGATACACGCTCCTGGTCATGGCAGAAGGTAATCAATTATCAGATGGCTGTATGCTTCATAACAGGGTACAGCAAGAAAGAACATTCGTGGCTTCTCGGTTATCCTGAGGGTGACAGGATCCGTCCGATAGGTACAATGGAACTGGGAATCACCCCGACAGCTCGCCAATCGATGTGGCCTGTATTTCAGGCATACAAAATTGGTGAGAGCAAGGATCATGTTTATGTGCAGCCGGTAGTGCGCTGCAAGGTGAAGTATAGGGATTGGTATAAGTCAGGTGCAATGCGGCTACCAGTGTTTGAGGAGTTTATTGTTTAGGGGATGATTGTATGAAATATCGTGTCAAGCATAAGGAGACAGGGGAAGAGAAGACGCTGAGCCATACAGAAGTGAATGACATGGTTTATGGCGATGGTGGACAGGTAATAGTTTTTGATACAGATATGGAAGCATATTTGTTAATTGATGATATTTAGCTCTTAGCACAAAGTGGTTGCTTATATTACTCCATAGATGAGTACAATAATTATGTTTTTAAATTACTCTGATGGGTGGGCAATATCCATGACTATACGACCAGAAACAAACCAGCAAAACCAGCAACAAGAGAATCATGCTAAAGACCAAGACGATAATAAACCGAATCATGGTAAAAGTAGAAAAAAGGGTAAGTAAACACTAAAGAAAAAGCCCTAAGGGATATTTTCCCTCAGGGCTTTTGTTTTGTCCAATGCTTCCGGTACAAATCATTTTCCGACTTGGCAATTGTTTTAATATTCATAAAGTTCAATGATTTCGAACTGCCATTGATTGATTAAGCTATCGTTCTTACGTTAACTCAATAAATGAGCCGAATGGACCTGATTCTTGAATACGGAGTTTTACATAATTCTCACTCCTTTTCGAGTTAAGAACAATATTACTTCATATTTAAATATCCTCCACTCATTCCAAATGGAATTTCCTCTTTCCCTTGTTGTACTAATCCATTCAGCTCAACACTTGGATTATCAAAATCTAATAAAGTTGAATTTCCAAACACCTCTTTTATCGGTGCAAAAATAGTGTATGTAATTTTCTCTCCTGATTTAAGTTTTATTGGTTTACTAATGTCAGTCTTTCCTTCAATTTTAAAAGGACTTCCTTTTGAGCCGTTTGCCAAGATTATAGGATAATACAAATAAAAATTTAAATATTTAATCTCTAATATACCTGTATTCTTTACTTCAATTAAATAAGTTCTATATTCATCATTTATCTCCTGATTTAACAAACTAATCTTAATATCATTATCATTAAAGCGATTATCTGCTTTCGGTGAACAGCTTGTTAAAAAGGTAATGAACAATATCAAAAAGATAAGAATGGAACGTCTCATTGTTTTATCTCCTTTTTATTATCTTTGGCATGTGTTGTTCACTTGTCATCCTCAAGCCTCCGATAAGTAGATATTCCAGATAGTGGGTGTTTTGGGTTATCTATATGTTAAAACGCATGAAGTAGACCAAAGTTGCGTTAAACTGCTCGTTTAATAACCATTGTTGGCCTGAGGGAAAGTTAGCCTTCGGTTTTTTGTAATTGAACCTATGTTCAAAAAATGCTTGCATCGTTAATACGTCGTCAGTATACAATAAGAACAAATGTTCTTTTTATATATTGAAAGGGCGGTTAATATGAGTAAAATTAATAATAACGGGATATGGGAATCTTCACGCTTCATTGGTCCAGAGTTTAAAGATGCTATTCGTCTGCAGCAGAAAGAGATTAAGCGTATTTCCAAACCGATTCTTGATGAGCAAGAGGTTTACGAAATATCAGCGAGTCTGAGTCAGTCTCAGATGTACAAAAAAACTATTCTAATTACATTATTTAATGAATATCAACCAAGAATGATTACTGGTATTGTCACTCGGAGTAAACAGTCAGAATTTCGTATAGATTCGGTTGATCCTTTTAATGGAGTAGAGGATTGGCAATGGATTTGTTATAAGGATGTTTTGAAAGCAGAGTTGAGCAAAGAGTGGACTGAAGATGAAATGGTAGATCCATAAGATTTTATTTAAATTAGTGCAGAATCATTTGTTTAACTCGCCTGAGGGAGCATCCCTTGGGCTTTTTTTATTTCAGCTATAACCCTGCTAGCGAAAAACTAGCAGGGCTTTTTCTGGTGAAGGGTTAGATCCCATTCGCCCATCATTTTAACTAGCTATTAGTATTCTTTCTCTTCATTTGATGGTCGTATAAAAGCAATGCCTCTGTGAATCAACTCTTTTTCAAGTAATTCAATAAACTCTTCACTTAGATTCATTATATGAGCATCTTTGTAGGCTGAAAGTAAAGCGTCGTCACTCAAATTCAAGGTGTATCTCAATATTACATCTCCCTGTAGCGAATGGGATTCAAACCCTCACCTTAGGTATTATGGACCATTTGGAATATATTGGGTTACATTATTCGACAAAAGGTACTAAATCGTTTGAAATGAAAGTATATAACAAGCTTATAAGAGATAAGATTCCGCAGATCATCGAGAAATTAGGTTGTACATATGAAAACATGGTCCTCCAACTAGAAGAATATAGAAAAGAGTTAATCCAAAACTTCAAGAAGAGTTAGAAGAGTGTAATCATCGAATGATGAAGTTGAAGAATTAGTGATATATATAGAAGTAATTTATGCGAAGGAAGATACAAAGGGATGAACTTAGAGGGTTTTGAACAGATTCGACTAAAGAAAATTGTTGAAAGAGGCGGATTCAAGGAGAAGATTTTGTCATCCATGCTGACTGAAAAAATGAGGTCTTGTTTATTTATTGGATCTTTTTAGTACAGTTTTTTAACCGAATATAGTAGGGTGTGTTAGGAATACATTTGATGCTGTATTTTATACTTTGAAAATTTTCGTCCCCAAACCGTCCCCAAGATAAAATTGTACTATCTGTGCTATATGCAATATTGACGCTGTTATAGTCAAATAAACCCTTATAGAGTAAGGGTTTAAGAAAACTGTCCTATAAAATAATAACGGCGACTGCTTGCGCAGCCGCCTCATGGGAGAGGAGAAACCGGATGAAGAGCTTATGGGGAAACGTAAGCCTTCTCCGCGGTTGTCTACGACATTCTCTGATGTCGATAGTTCAAGGATGACCGCTTTACGGTAATTTTATACATCGCAGGGATAAATTTTTTGTGTCAGATTAGTGCTTGTGGTACGATAGCAAAAGAATGAACCAGCATGGAAGGGAAACGCACAGATGAGAGTGATTTCAGGCACGGCCAAAGGCAGGTCGTTAAAGGCTGTACCCGGTACAAGTACACGACCAACAACTGATAAAGTGAAGGAAGCGATCTTCAGTATGATCGGACCTTATTTCGATGGAGGGCAGGTGCTCGATCTGTTTGCCGGCACGGGTGGGCTAGGGATTGAAGCGCTGAGCCGTGGGATGGATAAGGCTGTTTTTATTGATATCGAGAAGAAAAGCATTGACACCATTGGGCACAATGTTGAAGTCGCCAAAGTGAAGGATCAGGTGGAGATTTACCGTACGGATGCGGCGAGAGCGTTGAAGGTACTGGCGAAGCGGGCAGAGAAGTTCCAACTTGTATTCCTCGATCCACCATACCGGATGAAAGGGATCGCTGAGCTGATGACGACGATGGAGGAACAAGCTATTGTGGAACCGGACGCGACGATCGTGGTCGAGCACGATGCTAAGGATGTATTGTTAGAAACCATAGGGGGCTTCAAGCAGCTACGTAGAGCAGACTATGGAGATACAGCTGTTACCATATTTAAACGCGACAATACATCCATAGGACTCAGTAATTGAAGGAGATGCACAGCATGATGAGGCAAGAACACGGTATTACAGTTGCAGTATATCCAGGTAGCTTTGACCCGGTTACCTATGGTCATCTTGATATTATACATAGAGCAGCAAAAGTATTTGATAAACTTATTGTAGCGGTGCTGAACAATACATCCAAAAATGCGTTATTCACCCTGGAAGAGCGCATGGAACTGCTTCGCAAGGTAACAGCGGATCTTCCCAATGTGGAGATCGATGGTTTTCGTGATCTGATGGTCAATTATATGAAACAACGTAATGTCAGACTTATCGTTCGTGGACTTCGGGCCGTTTCAGATTTTGAGTATGAATTGCAAATGGCATCGACCAATCACAAGTTGAACCCAGATGTGGAAACGTTTTTTATGACGTCCAAGCCACAGTTTTCGTATTTGAGCTCAAGCATCGTGAAAGAGATTGCCAAGTTCCATGGACCTGTCGAGGATCTGGTACCAGCAGAAGTGGAAGAGGAACTACGCAAAAAATTCCCTCAGACCTAGAAGCTAGATCGAAAGGAATTTCAAGATAAAGTTTGGTTAATCCACTACTTTCCTCTGGAAGAGGCGCAGGCCAACCGATACGAGCAGCATAAAGGTGAAAATGAAAAGGAATTGCATCAGCATTGGTCCCCATAGGCCCCATGCCGTTTCGCCGTTCAAGGGGAAGGGGGCCGCGGCAGCTGAATTGCTCGCTAAGTCTAGTCGGAGAAAGCTGGGCTCTGTATCTAACAAGAGCAGCTGCAATGGTTTCCAGAGCAGAATTGTTGTGAATAGGGCAAGTACAGCGTGCAGCGCGCGAGACTGCAGGAAAAATGTATATCTAGCATCGGTTTTCTGATGGAAACCAGCAACCTGTGCGTGGGCGGACAAGCCTCCCCAACCGAGGAAGGCACTGAGCAGTGCCATTTGCGGCAGAAGCGAGAGATCCTTTGCTTGGCTAAAAGCATAGGCACCAAGGTGAATTTCCATCAATCCTTTGATCCATTGCGGTGTTGTGTCTGTGAAAATACCCATGAAGCTAAGAAGGAATTGCGTGACGGGACGAAGGATATCGGCAAAATGAGTGATGGAGATTACGTTGATTAGTACGGAAAATATCATCATGTATCCGCCAATCAACATTAGCGTTTGTACAGCGGAGGTTACTGCATCTCCGAGAAGCTTACCGAAAGCACGTCCATCTTCCCAATACGCTTGGCGCATGGTCATGAGGGCAGATTTCACAATAGAAGTCGATTCCTTCGGTTTCAATACCAGTTTTTTTGCTTCAAGAGGGGCGATGGATTGCTTGTTTTGTCGCATCACGAATCCTGTTGCGAAAGCGGAAATATAATGAATAATCGCAAGTAGGATCCCTAGTTTGGCGTTGTGAAGGAATCCAATCCCGATAACCATGATTAGGAATAACGGACTGCACAAATGCGAGAGGGCCGTTAACCGCTCTGTTTCCGTACGTGTAAGAAGGTTTTTTTCGCGCAGCGATGCAGTAATTCTAGCCCCCGCTGGAAATCCTATAACAAAGCCTGATGCCAATGCCCAGCCGCTAACGCCGGGAAGGCGGAAAATAAAGCGCATTAGCGGTTCTAGGAGCACGCCTGTGCCTTGAATGACACCGAAGCCAATTAAGAGCTCGGCCATAATAAGGAAAGGCATCAAGGCGGGAAAGACGAGCTTCCACCAAATAGTCAGCCCTTCGAGAGAAGACTGAAAAGCTTTGTCAGGAAATAGAATGACAGATATAACGACCAGTCCAGCCAAAGCTCCCAACACCAGTGTGGTGAGTTTGGCATGGAATCTTGCATTAGGCATAGCATCACCTCGTCCATCGAACATGCTTCATTGTACGCAAGTAGGCAAGCGATTAGACCAAGCTTTCATCGAGAATAGGTGGGTCAAACAACAAGTGAAAGCAACAGGAAAGGGGAACCTGTATGGATAAGGAAGAAGAGAGCACGATTCGTACGTGGTCGAATGATTCATATCGATATCCGAGAAGCTCGGCGACAAGACGTTACCTAGTTTCTGCGCTCGTAGGGATCATTATTGTATATTTGCTGTTTTTTGTGCGTTTGCCTTATTTTGTTTTTATGCCGGGGACTGCAGAAGAAATCAAGCCGATGGTGTCGATTTCCAAGAGCACTGGCCCGGAAAAAGGGCAGCTTATGCTAACGACCGTGCGCGTAGCTGATGCTAATGTGGTGAACTATTTGGTGGGACTCGTTCATCCGTATGAAGAAATCCAGCCCAAAACGTCTGTACTCAAGCAAGGAGAATCCGAGCAAGAGTATTCACAGCGTCAGGAATACGTCATGTTAACCTCACAGGCTAGTGCGATTCAAGCAGCTTATAGGGAGGCCAAGATCCCTTTTCATATTGATCATGAAGGCGTGATGGTTCTTCAAACAGTCCCAGGTTTATCGGGTGAGAAGGTACTGAAACCAGGTGATGTGCTTTTGAAGGCAGGGGACAAAGAGGTGAAAGTAGCGCAGGATCTACTAGACTCTCTCGCGGGCAAAAAAGCAGGCGACACCATCTCCATTACGTATGCTAGGAAGAAAACTGAAATGCAGACGACGCTGACGTTGGGTGCGTTGCCGCTACAAGAGGGAGAAAAGGTGCAGCGGGCAGGGATTGGTGTCGTTCCAGCGGGGATGCAATCGGTAAAGGCTGATCTGGAGGATCAGCAGGTGTCAATTAAAGCCGGAGATATTGGAGGGCCGTCAGCTGGCCTCATGTTTTCATTAGAGATATTCAATCAGCTTGTACCTGAGGATATTACGAAGGGGTATCGCATTGCGGGAACGGGAACAATAGAAGCAGATGGCACCGTAGGACCGATTGGCGGTATTCAACATAAGATTATTGCTGCGGATCGGGAAAAGGCAGAAATTTTCTTTGCACCCAAAAATATGACCTACAAAGACGGGACCAAGATTGAGAATTATGCCGATGCGGTCAAAAGAGCAAAGCAAATCAAGACGAAGATGAAAATCGTCGAGATTGGCACGATGGAAGATGCCTTGAAATATCTTGCAGCTTTGCCTCCGAAATAAGTCATATCTAGCTCAAATAATATTATTTAAATTGACAAAAGGTATGCATAATGGATATAATAATCTTTGTTTGTTTGGGGTGATATCATGCAAATTCGTTTTAGAGAGCTATCTCTGCAAGGGCAATCGGTACCAATGAGCGAAGTTATGAATTTGACGGAGCCTTTCGAGGGTCGTCAAGACATTCTTAGCCATGGACCTGTTCATGCGAATCTTCATGCAAAGTATGAAGAAGGAGTAGTTAAAGTTAACGGTTCGTTAACGCTAGACTTGGAGTTAAGCTGTTCCCGATGCTTAACGCACACTAACCAAACTATTAAGCTTCCATTCAAGGAAGTTTTCATGCAAAAGCCGGAAGAAGAAGATCCAGAGCTAGACGAGGATATTCATCTGGTGGTTGGGGATAAAGTAGATTTGGAGCCTTACGTTGTAGAGAATGTAGTGGTCGGTTTACCGTACATACCACTTTGTGACGAAGTGTGCAAAGGTCTGTGTCCCGTGTGCGGAGAAAATCGCAATCAACGTGATTGCGGCTGTAAGCAGGATAAGATTGATCCTAGACTTGCAGGTCTCGCGGACTTTTTTAACAAAGAATAAGGCAACGCCGAAATTCGTATAAGGAGGTGTTTTGAATATGGCAGTACCTCAAAGAAGAACGTCCAAAACTCGTCGCGACAAGCGCCGTACTCACTTTAAATTGGAAGTTCCAGGCATGGTGAAATGTGACCAATGTGGAGAACTGAAGCTAGCACACCACGTGTGCAAGTCTTGCGGAACTTACAAAAGCAGAGAGATCGTAAAAGCATAAGATTGGACATAGTACTTCATCCTAGGTGAGGTGCTATTTTTTTTGCTTTCTTTTTGGTTGTAAATTTAATATACTACAGTTTAGTATCTGGTAATAAGATGAGATCTCACGAGATAAGGTGGTGCTTACCATCGAACGCCTTCCTAAACGACAAAGGCAGCAGCAATTGCTGCAAGCCATTGAAGCGAACCCATTTATGACGGATGAGGAATTGATGCGAACGTTTGGGGTTAGTATCCAAACTGTCCGCTTGGATCGATTAGAGCTCGGTATTCCTGAATTGCGGGAACGTATGAAGCATATGGCCGTCAAGACGTATGATCCTGTACGTTCACTTCCAATTGATGAAGTTATTGGAGAAGTCATTGACTTACAGTTGGATCAGAGCGGTATTTCGATTTTTGAAATTAAAGAAGACCATATTTTTTCCAGAACCAAAATTGCCAGAGGACATCACATTTTCTCACAAGCCAACTCGTTGGCTGTTGCTGTCATCGACGATCCGATTGCATTAACAGCTTCGGCTGATATTCGATTTGTTCGGTCAGTAAAGCTGGGAGAGAAGTGTGTCGCCAAAGCCTATGTGCGATCTGTTTCCAAAGGGAAAGCACGTGTGGAGGTGTTCACTTATGTGGGCGAAGAGACGGTGTTTCGAGGCAACTTTGTCATCTTTCATTCGAAGAAAGAGCAACATCTAGATAGGGAGGACAAGCTCCATGCGGATCGCGATTGATGCAATGGGCGGAGATCATGCGCCTAAGATCGTAGTTGAGGGTGCTCTCGCAGCGGCGAAAGAGTGGAAGGATGTACATATCATTCTAGTCGGCAACAGCGCAGCAATAGAAGCTCACCTCACAGAGAGGCCGGATAACCTAACGATTCGTCACGCGGAAGAAGTCATTGAAGCCGAGGATGAGCCGGTTAAAGCGGTTCGTCGGAAGAAAGACGCTTCCATGGTTGTGGCAGGAAGACTAGTTCGAGAGAAAGAAGCAGAAGCTATGATTTCTGCAGGCAATACTGGCGCATTAATGACGACTGGATTGCTTGTTGTAGGAAGAATTCCTGGTATTGAACGTCCAGCATTAGCGCCAATGATCCCGACGATGGATGGACATGGCGTGCTTGCTTTGGATTTGGGAGCGAATATGGATGCAACCCCAGAGCAATTGATCCAATATGCGATTATGGGCAGCATTTATCGTTCCAAAGTACATGGTGTTGACAAACCACGCGTAGGATTGTTGAATGTAGGGACGGAATCGACCAAAGGGAATGAATTAACCAAAACAGCATATCCTTTATTGGAACAAGCTCCGATTCATTTTGTGGGTAATGTAGAGTCCTCGCAGGTGCTGCGCGCGCAATGTGACGTTATTGTTTGCGATGGCTTTGCTGGAAATATTATGTTGAAAACATTGGAGGGCGCTGCGTCCACCATTTTCTCAGCTTTAAAGCAGGAATTTACGAAATCCATATTCACCAAGCTTGCAGCAGCCGTGTTGAAGCCTGGGTTGACGCAATTCCGCAAGAAGTTGGATTATAATGAACATGGAGCTGCACCTTTTCTAGGTATTGATGGACTAGTCCTCAAAAGTCATGGTTCATCCGATGCAAATGCCATTAAGAATGCCGTACGTCAAGCAAGAATCGCGTTACAGAATGATTTGGTTGGCACCATATCTGCCGAAATTAGCCGCGGGAAGCGAGATATAACAACATGAACTTAATACCGGTTGGGGTACTCGGAACGGGTAAATATGTACCAGAACGCATTTTAACGAATCAAGAACTAGAGACCATGGTGGAAACGAATGATGAGTGGATCGTATCCCGAACAGGCATCCGTGAAAGAAGAATCGCAGCAGAAGGACAAGCTACGTCTGATCTCTGTTTCGAAGCTTCCAAAGTAGCGTTGTCGAATGCAGGGATTACAGCAGATCAACTCGATTTGATCATTGTAGCAACGATTACACCGGATATGTCATTCCCTTCAACAGCATGTATTCTTCAAGAGAAACTGGGAGCGAAGAAAGCAGCGGCGTTCGACTTGTCAGCAGCTTGTTCAGGTTTCGTCTATGGACTAGCGAACGCTACTAATTTCATCGCTACAGGTACATATAAATATGCGCTTGTCATTGGCGCAGATTGTTTGTCCAAAATTACCGATTACACGGACCGCAATACCTGCATTTTATTTGGAGATGGAGCGGGCGCAGTTGTGATTGGCGAAGTGCCGGAAGAAAGAGGCTTCAAATCCTTTGAATTAGGCGCTGACGGTACCGGAGGTCCTCTTCTGAAAATTGAAGGCGGCGGTTCTCGTAATCCTGCTTCGCAGAACTCTCTTGACCAACGTTTGCACTATATTTATATGGCGGGCGCTGAAGTATTTAAGTTTGCTGTTCGCATTATGGGGAATGCTGCGGATGAAGCTCTTCGTAAAGCGGGTTGGGAGAAAACCGATATTGATCTGCTTGTACCTCACCAAGCCAATATGAGAATTATTCAATCCTCACTGAATCGCTTGGAATTATCGGAAGACAAATGTATGATTAATTTGGACAAGTATGGTAATATGTCAGCTGCTTCCATTCCAGTTGCCTTAGCAGAAGCTTCCGAACAAGGCAGATTAAACGAAGGTGATCGACTTATCTTAGTTGGATTTGGCGGCGGACTCACTTGGGGTGCGACAGCACTAGTTTGGTAATTAGTTTGATGAACTTATTTATGATGTAAAAATGACTGATTATATCGTGGAAGGGGATCCTTTTCTCGTATGGGTAAAATAGCATTTGTATTTCCGGGCCAAGGCTCTCAATCCGTTGGTATGGGAGCTGACCTATATGGCGCGTTGCCAGCTGCCAAGGACTATTTCGACCGCGCGAATGAAGCGCTAGGTTTTTCTTTGTCTGATTTGATCTTCCAAGGTCCAGAGGACCAACTGAAGATCACATACCACACGCAGCCCGCGCTGCTAACGACAAGCATCGCTTGTCTGGAAGCGTTCAAGGCTGCTGGCATCACCCCGGACTATGTCGCAGGACATAGTCTGGGTGAGTACAGCGCGCTCGTCGCAGCCGGCGTGCTCGCGTTCGAAGACGCGGTCCGCACGGTGCGGGCCCGTGGCGAGTTCATGGAGCAGGCCGTCCCTGGCGGCCTGGGTGCCATGGCAGCCGTGCTGGGAGCCGAGCGCGGAGCGCTGACGGAGCTTTGCACGGCAATCACCAGCGGCGGCTCCGTCGTGGAGCTCGCCAATGTGAACTGCCCGGGACAGATTGTCGTCTCGGGCAGTAAGGAAGGCGTTGCAGCGGTTTTTGAGCGCTGCAAGGAAGCTGGCGCGAAGCGTGCCATCCCGCTTGAAGTGAGCGGGCCGTTTCACTCGTCCCTCATGAAGCCGGCCTCGGAGCGCCTCGCAGAGGTGCTCGCGTCCATCGAGATGAAGGATGCAGCCGTGCCCGTTGTCGCCAACGTAACGGCTCGTCCTGTGACCCAGCCGAGCGATATACGCGGCTTGCTGGTAGAGCAGGTGTATTCCCCTGTACTTTGGGAAGACACGATCTCGTACTTGATCAGCGAAGGCGTAGATACGTTCATCGAGCTTGGCTCGGGAACGGTACTTGCCGGCTTAATCAAGAAAGTCGACAAAACGGTGAAAACCGTGTCGATCGGCAGTCTGGAAGCGCTGGACAAGTACAAGCAGGAGGTGCTCAATCATGTTAACGGGTAAAGTGGCGCTAGTCACAGGAGCTTCACGTGGCATTGGGCGGGCAATTGCTTTGCATTTGGCCGAGCATGGAGCCGATGTAGTGGTCAACTACGCAGGTAGTGAAGCCGCTGCTGGTGAGGTTGTAGCTGCGATTGAAGCGATGGGCCGCAAAGCAATTAAATTGCGCGCAGACGTGAGCAGCTATCAAGAATCTGACGATCTTGTGAAGCAAACGTTAGAAGTTTTTGGTAAAATTGATATTCTCGTGAATAATGCGGGCATAACAAGAGACAATTTAATCATGCGAATGAAAGAAGAAGAATTCGATCAAGTGATCGCTACCAATCTCAAAGGCGTGTTCAACTGTGTCAAAGCCGTTACACGTCCAATGATGAAGCAGCGCTTCGGTCGAATTATCAATATATCTTCTGTAGTTGGTGTGCTCGGTAACCCCGGTCAAGCCAACTATGTAGCAGCAAAAGCAGGTGTAATCGGACTAACGAAAGCTACAGCGAGAGAGCTATCCTCGCGTGGCATTACCGTGAACGCCGTTGCCCCAGGCTTTATTGAAACCGATATGACAGACAAATTGTCTGCTGAGATGCGTGAACAAATGCTGAAGCAAATCCCGCTGGAACGCCTTGGGCAGCCAGAGGAAATTGCGAAGGTAGTTCGCTTCTTAGCTTCTGACGATGCCTCATACATGACAGGGCAAACGCTCCATGTAGATGGCGGAATGTACATGTAAGTTTCTGTAAAATGAGAATCTCAAAATTGTCTACTGGCAATCTGTCAAAGATTCTCGTATAATACCAAATGAGGAGGTGAACCGGATGTCCGACGTATTGGATCGTGTTAAACGAATTGTAGTCGATCGTCTAGGGGTTGATGAAGCTGAAGTCACCCTCGAAGCATCTTTCAAAGAAGACCTAGGTGCTGATTCTCTCGATGTAGTTGAATTAGTAATGGAATTAGAAGATGAGTTCGATTTAGAAATTTCAGATGAAGATGCTGAGAAGATTACGACAGTAGGAGAAGTTACGAATTACATAAAATCTCATACGTAATAGTCTACAGAGTCCCGTTTCTAATAAAGACGGGACTTCTCTCCATTCTCACTAACAAAAAATATGAATGACTACATAGAAGGTGGTACAAATGAACAGAGTTGTAATTACAGGTATGGGCGTAGTTACTGCCCTTGGTCAAGATTTAGAAACATTCTGGGGAAACCTCTCTTCAGGTAAATCTGGAGTAGGTTTGATTGAGAATTTTGATGTAAGCGAATACCCAACACAGATAGCGGCTGAAATTAAAGACTTCAATATTGAGAACTATGTGGATCGCAAGGAATCTCGCCGGATGGACCGTTTCGTTCAATTCGCAGTTGCAGGCGCTTTAAATGCACTCAAGGATGCGAATTTGAATGTGAAGGAAGATACGGATCCGGAGCGCGTAGGCGTTTCAGTTGGATCAGGCATTGGCGGTTTGAATACATGGGAAGAGCAGCATCGCATTTTGTTAGAAAAGGGTCCTAAACGTGTGTCTCCTTTCTTTATCCCGATGATGATTGCGAATATGGCATCTGGTCATGTATCGATGGTCACGGGAGCGAAAGGGCCGAACTCCACAGCTGTAACGGCTTGTGCAACAGGCACGCACTCCATTGGTGATTCTTTCAAAATGATTCAACGTGGCGATGCAGACGTGATGATTTGCGGTGGTGCTGAAGCAACTATTACGCCGATTGGTGTAGCAGGTTTCTGTGCACTGCGTGCGATGTCAACGCGCAATGAAGAACCGCATTTGGCAAGTCGTCCTTTCGATACAGGTCGAGATGGCTTTGTTATGGGTGAAGGCGCTGGTGTACTCATTCTGGAGTCATTAGAGCATGCTCAGAAGCGTGGCGCGCGTATCTATGCAGAAGTTATCGGCTACGGCATGAGCGGTGACGCTTATCATATGACAGATCCAGACCCAGATGGCGCTGCGCGTTGTATGGTGAAAGCGATCAAGGATGCAGGGATTACGCCTGATGCGATTTCTTACATTAATGCACACGGCACATCAACGCCTGTTGGTGATAAATCAGAAACGATTGCCATCAAGAAAGCGCTAGGTGATCATGCTTATAAGGTTGCTGTTAGCTCGACGAAATCCATGACAGGTCATTTACTTGGCGCTGCGGGCGGTGTGGAAGCTGTCATTTGTGGATTAACAATCGCAAATAAGCTTATCGCGCCTACAATTAACTTGGATAATCAAGATCCAGAGTGTGATTTGGATTATGTACCGAACAAAGCACGTGAAGCGAACGTAGATATTGCGATGTCGAACTCCTTCGGTTTCGGCGGTCATAATGCCACGATCATCATGAAAAAATTTCAAGCATAATTACCATGCCAGTGACGAAAGATAACGGAATATCATTCTCTCCGGGTGGTGAAGTACGACGTGAACCGTGAAATTAAAGATTTACAGAAGCAGTTAGGTGTTTCTTTTCGCAAAATGGAGCTGTTGAAACAAGCTTTCACACATTCTTCCTATGTGAATGAACATCGCATTGCTGGACATAAAGACAACGAACGGCTGGAGTTTCTTGGAGATGCCGTACTCGAATTAACAGTTTCGGAATTTTTATATGAATCTTATCCTGGGCGTTCAGAAGGTGAATTAACGAAGCTGAGGGCATCCATTGTCTGCGAGCCGTCGCTCGTGACATTTGCCGAAGATTTGGATTTTGGATCTTTCGTCTTATTAGGCAAAGGAGAAGAGTTGACGGGAGGACGCTCTCGGCCAGCATTGTTGGCAGATGTGTTTGAATCCTTTGTTGGCGCTTTATATCTAGATCAAGGATTGGATACGGTAAAAGCGTTTCTACAGAAGCATGTATTCGCCAAAATCTCCAGTGAGGGCAAGCTGCTTGTGATTGATTACAAGACACAATTACAAGAGCATACCCAACATCATAATATGGGTTCCTTGGAATACCGAATTGTGAATGAACGTGGGCCAGCACATGAGCGAGAGTTCGTTGCAGAAGTGCACATGGATAGCGAGCTTCTGGGAACTGGTGCAGGTCGTTCTAAGAAAGAGGCGGAACAGCAGGCTGCTGCTGGTGCACTGTCCAAATTAAACGTGACTGTACTACGATAGTGGAATAACCAGAAGAGGCGGCAGCTGCTGCCTTTTTTGTTTTTTTCTCTTATTTTGATAGGTGATATGTTACAATACTTTTTGAGGTGAGACCATGTTTTTGAAACGGATCGAATTATCCGGATTTAAATCATTCGCGGATCGGACGGAACTCGAATTTGTACGAGGCATAACCGCGGTTGTAGGTCCTAACGGGAGTGGGAAGAGTAATATCTCAGACGGGATCCGTTGGGTGTTAGGAGAACAGAGTGCGAAATCGTTGCGTGGCGGTAAAATGGAAGATGTCATTTTCGCTGGCAGTGATGCGCGTCGTGCAGTGAATTATGGGGAAGTCTCGCTCACACTGGATAATTCTTCGCAATCGCTTCCGCTCGACTTTAACGAAGTGACAGTGACGCGTAGAGTACATCGCAATGGCGATAGCGAATATTTGATCAATAAACAACCTTGTCGCTTGAAGGATATCACGGAGTTGTTCATGGACACTGGTATCGGGAAAGAAGCGTATTCGATTATTGGACAAGGGCGAATTGAAGAAATTTTGAGTACGAAATCCGAAGATCGTCGAGGCATCTTTGAAGAAGCTTCGGGGATTGTTAAATATAAATCACGTAAGCGCGAAGCGGAGAAGAAATTAAACGATACCGAGCAGAATTTGCTGCGGATTCATGATTTAGTTTCAGAGCTCGAGGATCAAGTTGAGCCACTTCGTGATCAGGCGGAGAAAGCGATTCGTTTTAAAGAATTGAAAGAAACGCTCAAGAGCAGTGAGATCTCGATGTATGTCCATCAGATCGATCAGATCTATGTCGCTTGGAATGACGCTACACAGCTGTTAGAAAAGCTAACGAAAGAGCAAACAGAGCTCTCAACGATTGTGAGCCAGCATGATGCGCACTTGGAGAAGCATCGTTGGGAAACGCGTAGACTAGAAGAAGAACTAGAAAAGCTGCAAGAGGGTTTGCTAGGTCTGAGCGAAGAGTTTGAGAAATGTGAGGGTCACGGTGAGGTTCTCAAAGAACGGAAGAAGAACTATGTGACGAATCATCAGCAGCTCAGCACCACAATCGCAATGCAGGAGCAGCGTAAATTAGATAAAGAAGCTGACTTGAGCGAACAACGTGATAAAATCATCCAAATCGGTGCGCAGTTGTTCGATTTCCAAGCCAAACTTACAGCGGAGGAGCAGCGCTTACAAGGTGTAAGCGGAGGCATCAGTTCATCGCCTGAAGATCAGTTGAAGGGTGAATTGTTGGAAACGCTCAACCGTATGGCACAATCTCGTAATGAAATTCGCTACGCCGAGCAGCAAATTGAAAGCATTGGGCGCCGATTGGAGAGACTTGATGAGGAACGTCAGAAGTGGGCGGACCAGCGTGTGAGTATAACACGACGCAAGCAGGAACTATCAGCTAAACTGCAAGAAACAGTAGGGGACATAGAAAAAGCTAGGCAAGACTATGTCCAATTTACCCAAGCCTTGAAGAGTAAGCAAGGGTTGCTGGATGAAGCCCAGACAATGGTGCGGAAATGGGAGCAAAAGATAGATAGCTTAATTTCCCGCCGCGACACCATGAAAGAAATGGCCAATGACTACGATGGCTTCCAACAAGGTGTTAAGGAAGTTCTTAAAGCGAAAACGCGCAAAGATCTGCGCGGCATTCGCGGTGCAGTGGCTGAGCTTGTCAAAGTGCCTGCTAATGTGGAAATTGCCATTGAAACAGCACTAGGTGGTGCCCTGCAAAATATTATCGTGGAGACAGAAGCAGATGGTCGTGAAGCTATTGCCTTCTTGAAGCGTCGTCAAATGGGACGAGCTACTTTCTTGCCGATGAATGTCATTCGCGGACGCTCGATATCTGATCATGAGAGTCAGACGTTGAAATCCTCCAAGGGCTTTGTTGGGATTGCGGTTGACCTCGTTTCTTTCGATTCGACGTATACGAATATATTCTCCAGTTTATTAGGGAATGTCGTCGTAGCTGAGAGTCTGGAAGACGCGAATCATATCGCTGCCAAAGCGCAGTATCGCTACCGTGTGGTGACACTCGAAGGAGATGTTGTGAATCCTGGTGGTTCCATGACGGGCGGAAGCTTACAGAAGAAATCGACGAATTTGTTAGGACGTCAACGTCAAATCGAAGAATTGGATGCTGAGATCGCAACATCTGAGGGGCAGCTTAGTGGTCTACGCAGTCAATCAAGCTCGTTGAAGCGAGAAATTACCGATGAAATGCTGAAGGTAGAACAGCTTCGACAACTGGGTGAGCAGCAGCGCATTACGGAGCAGCAAATTCGCGCGGAATTGAATCCGCTGGAATCTGAAAGCCGTACAGTTGAAGAGCAGCTGACCTTGGATAGCCAAGACAGAACCGCGCTAATGGGTGAACGAACTGATTTTGGCCGTAAAAAAGTCGAAAGCGAAGCGACCCTCGCACAACTTCAAGAAGAGGAAGCTTCTCTTCAACAAGCGATTCGTGATGCCGAGAGCTCACGTAAAGCAAGTGAATCAGAAAAAGAAGAGCTGCAAAGCCAATTGACGGATTTGAAAGTGAAAGTGGCATCGACTTCACAAGAAAAGCAATCCCTTCAAGATCAACAAAGGCGCTTACAACAGGATCTAAGTGATGTGGAGCGTGAGATTGAAGTCAATCGCGGCCTGTTAATTCAGTTAGAAAGCGATATGGCAACACTTGAACAAGAAACTGTCCTGCAAATTGAGCTGTTAAATGATTTGAAGCTTAAGAAGCAGCAATGTTCTGAAAGTATCGAGTTCAAGCGTGCAGAGCGGATGGACTGGTTACAGAAGCTTGAGCATGGCGAAAATGAGACACGTACACAGCGTATCCAGCTGAAGCAAGTGGAAGAAAATCTCCATCAAACCGAGGTTCGCGTGACGCGTCTTGATGTGGAGCTTGAGAACTTGCTCAAAAAGCTTGCGGAAGAATATGAACTTAGCTATGAGCTGGCGAAAATGCGTTATCCCGTACCTGAGGATATTCAGGGTACACAGAGTAAAGTACGCGAGTTGAAACGAGAAATAGCTTCACTAGGTGATGTGAACCTCGGTGCGATTGAAGAATACGCGCGTGTATCTGAACGCTTCGAATTCTTGAGTTCGCAGAAGGATGATTTAATCGAAGCCAAAACAACCTTGTACCAGGTCATTCGTGAAATGGATCTAGAGATGTCGAAACGCTTTAAAACGACGTTCGATGCGATTCGCTCCCATTTTGGGGTCGTATTTGCGAAGCTTTTCGGCGGTGGTCGTGCAGATTTGATTCTGTCGGAACCAGAGAATATGCTCGACACGGGCATTGAGATTGTGGCTCAGCCGCCAGGCAAAAAGCTGCAAAACCTACAATTGCTATCTGGTGGCGAACGTGCCTTGACTGCGATTGCGCTCTTGTTCTCCATTATTCGTGTGAAACCAGTGCCATTCTGCGTACTGGATGAGGTAGAAGCCGCGTTAGATGAGGCGAACGTATCTCGTTTTGCCGAGTATTTAAGAGAATTTTCGGAAATGACGCAATTTATCGTTGTTACACACCGTAAAGGAACGATGGAAGAAGCTGATGTGTTGTATGGCGTCACCATGCAAGAAGGCGGCGTTTCGAAGCTTGTTTCCGTCCGTTTAGAGGATGAGGAAGCGACAATGACAGCCTCTTAAGGGGAAATTATCGATAGGAATATAGGAGGAACTATGAGTTTTTTTAAACGATTGAAAGAAAGTATTTCGGGTAAGGCTGAGGCGGTAACCAATAAATTTAAGGAAGGTTTAACGAAAACACGTGATGCATTCGTGAACCGTGTCGATGATTTATTTAGCCGACGTAAGAAGATTGATGAAGATTTCTATGAAGAACTGGAAGAAATTCTAATTGGCGCAGACGTTGGCGTGAATACGGTTCTGAAGTTGATTGATGAGCTTCGTGCTGAGGTTAAAAAACGTAAAATTGAAGATCCAGCGGAACTTCAACCGATCCTTTCAGAAAAACTGATTGAGTTGCTAAAAGGGGATGCAGATGCTGGACTTAACATCAATCCTAATGGCTTAACAGTAATCCTTTTCGTTGGCGTTAATGGTGTAGGTAAGACGACGACAATTGGCAAAATGGCTCACATGTTCAAATCGCAAGGGAAGAAAGTGTTGATGGCCGCTGGTGATACATTCCGTGCTGGCGCCATTGAGCAGCTTGAAACTTGGGGCGAGCGCGTTGGTGTTGATGTCATTAAGCAACAATCTGGCGCAGATCCTGCCGCGGTTATGTATGATGCTGTACAGGCTGCCAAAACACGCGATGTAGACATTCTTTTGTGCGATACGGCGGGGCGTTTGCAGAACAAAGTGAATTTGATGGAGGAGCTTAACAAGATTTATCGTGTGATCCAACGCGAAGTTCCTGATGCACCCCATGAAGTTATTCTAGTTCTGGATGCAACGACTGGTCAAAATGCACTTAGCCAAGCTAAGCTATTCGGTGATAAAACAGGATTGACGGGTTTGGTTTTGTCCAAATTAGATGGAACGGCGAAAGGCGGAATCGTTGTGGCTATCCGTCAAGAACTCTCTCTACCGGTTAAATTTGTTGGCCTGGGTGAGAAAATGGATGATCTCCAAGCGTTCGATTCCGAGCAGTTTGTGCATGCGCTTTTTGGTAAATGGATAGGTGAAAATACTGACAAGGTATAATGCTTGACAATCATCTTGGAATTCAGTATGATAGGTTCTGTTGTGCTGGTGTCAAGTGTGCAACCTTTACGGAGGTAGAATATGACTGTCGATCCCATGTTGGAGAAAACGAATCGCATTAACCTGCTGTTTGATTTCTATGAAGCATTGTTGACCGATAAACAGCGAACATTTCTTGAACTGTACTTCCATGATGATTACTCCCTCGGGGAGATTGCTGAGAACTTCACGATCAGCCGCCAAGCGGTCTATGAGCATATCAAACGTGCGGAATTGACACTGCAGGAATATGAGAGTAAGTTAAAGCTGTTACATAAACACGAACAACGTATGAAGCTGCGTCAAGATTTAGTTACTGGATTGAAGGATTGTGATCCTGAGCTAAAGAGGAAAGTGACAGAGCTTTTTGATACAATAGTAGGGATGGATTGAAACCTTAGTTAGAAGCAGGAGGTGAAGCGCATGGCATTTGAAGGATTAGCAAACCGATTGCAGAATGTGTTCGGCAAGCTGAGAAGCAAAGGTAAGCTGACGGAAGAAGATGTAGGCGAAGCGCTTCGCGAGGTACGATTGGCACTGCTTGAAGCGGACGTTAACTTTAAAGTTGTGAAAGACTTTATTGCGAAGGTGAAAGAGCAAGCGATCGGACAAGAAGTTCTGAAATCTTTCACGCCTGGCATGGTGGTTATCGATATCGTGAACAAAGAGCTTACAGCCCTTATGGGTGGGACACAAAGTAAGCTAGCGCGTTCGAATCGACCGCCGACGGTTATTATGATGGCTGGTTTGCAAGGGGCTGGTAAAACAACGACCTCAGGTAAATTGGCTAAAATGTTGTTGAAACAGAATCACAGACCGCTTCTTGTTGCGTGTGACATTTATCGTCCCGCGGCGATTAAGCAGTTGGAAGTGCTGGGTGAACAACTGAAAGTTCCGGTTTTCTCATTAGGTGATAAAGTGAACCCTGTTGAGATTGCCAAAGCGGGACTACAACATGCGAAGGATAACGGTAATGACTATGTGATTATCGATACAGCAGGTCGCTTGCACATTGATGAAAACCTCATGGACGAGCTCAAGAATGTACGTGAAGCTACGAGCCCAGATGAGATTTTGCTAGTTGTCGATGCAATGACAGGGCAAGATGCTGTCAACGTTGCAGAAAGCTTCCATCAACAGCTTGAATTATCCGGTGTTGTGTTAACCAAGCTAGATGGAGATACGCGCGGTGGTGCTGCGTTATCCGTCAAAGCGGTAACAGGATGTTCGATCAAGTTCGTAGCCAGCGGCGAGAAAATGGATGCTTTAGAGCCATTTTATCCTGACCGTATGGCATCAAGAATTCTCGGTATGGGCGATATGCTCTCCTTAATTGAGAAGGCGCAAGCTGGTATCGATATGGATAAAGCGAAAGAGATGGAGCGCAAAATGCGCAACGCCGAATTCACCTTCGAGGACTTCATTGAGCAGATGGAACAAGTGAAGAAAATGGGGCCACTTGACCAAATTCTTGACATGCTGCCTGGTGCGAACAAGATAAAAGGCATGAAAGATATGAAGGTTGACGAGAAACAGATGGCTCGTGTTGAAGCTATTGTGAAGTCCATGACAACCGAAGAAAAGCGTAAGCCTGAGCTGTTGAATGCAAATCGCCGTAAGCGGATTGCAGCAGGGAGCGGGAATACGGTGCAGGAAGTCAATCGTTTCATCAAGCAATTCGATGATATGCGTAAGATGATGAAGCAATTCTCGGGCATGATGGGGCCGAAAGGTGCCAAAGGCATGAAGAAGTTAGGCAAGGGATTCAAATTTCCCTTTTAAATAATGGTGTTTATTCTAAGTAGGAGGTGATTTTTCAATGGCAGTACGTATTCGTCTTAAACGTGTAGGCGCTCATAAAGCTCCTTTCTACCGTGTCGTGGTTTCGGATTCCCGTTCCCCGCGTGATGGTCGTTTTATCGAAGAAATCGGTACTTATAATCCAATTGCTGAACCAGCAGCTGTGGTTCTTGATGAGGAAAAAGCGCTTAAATGGCTTCAAACTGGCGCTCAACCGTCCGATACAGTTCGCAGCCTGTTCTCAAAAGCAGGTTTGATGACTAAGTTTCACGAGCTGAAATTACAGAAGTAATCTGTCCTGAAATAACGATGTCCTAACCAAGGACATTGTTATGGAAGCCTCGAAATTGGTGCAACCAATTTGAGGGTCTTCTTCGACAGTTCATCAACTGATGGTGCCGCAGCATGCGGCAGCATATCTGTTATCTTTCGGAGGGTGGGTTCATGAAGGATCTTATCACCGTTATTGCTAAGGCTCTTGTCGATCATCCGGAAGAGGTACGTGTCGCTGTGGTGGAGAAAGAGGACAAGATCGAGTACAGGCTTTCTGTTCATCCCGACGATGTCGGTAAAGTGATTGGCAAGCAAGGCAAGATTGCGAAATCGCTCCGTACGGTTGTCACGTCGGCAGCTGTGAAAGAAACGAAGCGGGTAGCCGTTGAAATCGTTTCATAAGAAATGAGGTTAGGATTCAATTCCTAGCCTTTTTTCGCATATGAAAAGAAGGTAATTTAATGTGGAGGTTGGGCAAGCGCATATGACGGAGAAATTAGTGACAGTTGGTAAAGTCGTAAATAGCCACGGGATTCGTGGAGAACTAAAAATCGTGCCTGAAACAGACTTTCCAGAACGGTTCGATGTGGGAAATTCATTGATCATTGTAGACTCTCAAAATAAGCAAACGCCGGTGACGGTGAAAACGTCCCGCTTACATAAAAACGTATTTATTGTCTTGTTCAGTCAATTCTCGAATATTAATGATGTTGAGAAATTTAAAGGCTCTCTGCTTAAGATTGAGGCTAAGGATCAAAAGCCGCTGGAAGAGGGAGAGTATTATTATCACGAAATCATCGGCTGTAAAGTCATCACAGAAGATGAGCAAGAGCTGGGACTGATCTCTGAAATACTAACGCCAGGAGCTAATGATGTCTGGGTGGTTTCTTTACCAAAAGGTAAGCAGCTATTACTTCCCGTGATTGATGATGTCATTCTAAAAGTGGATATTCCGAACAAAACAATTCGGATTCATTTGATGGAAGGGTTATTGGAATGAGAGTTGATGTCTTAACCTTATTCCCAGAAATGTTTGAGGGTGTATTCTCCTCCAGTATTTTAGGGAAAGCGCGTGATAAAGGGATCGTTTCCCTGAGCACGGTTAATTTTCGGGATTATTCCACGAACAAGCATAATACCGTTGACGATTACCCTTATGGCGGCGGTGGGGGCATGGTGCTGAAGCCAGAACCGATTTTTGGTGCCGTCGAAGATTTGCCAACGCATCAAACAGCTGATGGAGCAGCTGTAAAACCGCGGGTCATCCTGTTATGCCCCCAGGGGGAGACCTTTACCCAGAAGAAAGCGGAAGAGTTGGCTGGTGAAGAGCATCTTGTGTTTATTTGCGGTCACTATGAGGGTTATGATGAAAGGATTAGGCAGTACCTGGTGACGGACGAGCTATCGGTAGGTGATTATGTACTAACCGGCGGTGAAATACCCGCTATGGTCATTATAGACAGTGTAGTGAGACTTCTACCTGGGGTGCTCGGGAACGAGATGTCGGCGGTAACGGATTCTTTCTCAACGGGACTTCTGGAGTATCCTCATTATACACGTCCTGCCAAGTTCAGAGATTGGGAAGTCCCTGAGATGCTTTTGTCTGGTCACCATGCCAATGTGAAAAAATGGCGAAACAAAGAGTCACTCATTCGGACCTTAGAGCGCCGGCCTGATTTGCTTGAGGGCAGAATATTGTCCAAAGAGGAAAAGTTATGGGTGTCTGAATGGAAAAAGCAAAAACAAGAATCCAATAGATAGGTCCTCAGAATCTTCTCTATTGAATTAATCTTGGGACTATGATATTATATATTCTGTTGTGATTTTTTCAACAGTTCGAGTCTGGTGGTCCTCTACGCATAACAACTTAGATTTTACTAACTATTAGCGGAATGAACACCTGTGTGGAAGGAGGGAGTCAACTATGAATCTTATTCAAGAGATTACGAAAGAGCAACTCCGTACGGATATTCCTAATTTCCGTCCAGGAGACACACTTAAAGTACACGTAAAAGTTATCGAGGGTACACGTGAGCGTATTCAGCTGTTCGAAGGTGTTGTTATTAAACGCCACGGCGGTGGAATCAGCGAAACGTTTACAGTTCGTAAAATTTCTTACGGTGTGGGTGTGGAAAGAACTTTCCCATTCCATTCTCCGAAGATTGACAAGATTGAAGTGGCTCGCCGTGGTAAAGTTCGTCGTGCGAAACTTTATTATCTGCGTGGTCTTCGTGGTAAAGCAGCAAGAATTAAAGAAATTCGATAGTAAAATGGGGGGCTTGTTCAGTCAAGTCTCCTTTTCATTTTTTCTGTACATAATAGGACATAATAGAGATCATACCAAAACTGGAAGAGAGGCCGTCAGTGATGGAAAATAACGATCAAATGCAACCTAATCAGCCGATCAGTGCTACTCCAGCAAAGACCGGGCAAACAAAAAGTGAAACGTGGGAATGGATTAAGGCGCTAGTAATAGCAGGAGTACTTGTTATTATTATTCGTTGGTTTCTCTTCTCCCCATTTATTGTTGATGGAGATTCGATGCATCCGAATTTCTTCACAGGCGAGCGATTGATTGTCAATAAAATCGTGTACGATATTCGTGATCCGAAGCGCGGCGAAGTCATCGTTTTCCACGCACCTGAAGGTAAAGATTATATTAAGCGTGTCATCGCTCTACCTGGAGAAACCGTGAAGGTAGTTGGGGACAAGGTGTACATAAACGGTGAAGAATTAGCCCAACCTTTTATCCAAGCTGCCATTGATCAAGCGGTTAAAGAAGGCCATCCGTACAACACATTACTGGATTTCCCGGAAACGAAAGTGCCAGAAGGCGAAATTTTTGCTATGGGTGATAATCGTCCGAATTCCAAAGATAGTCGTACGAAAAGTGTTGGCTTTGTGCCATACAATAAAATCGTAGGCCGTGCAGAAGTAATTTTCTGGCCGGTGAAGAAAATTAGTTTCATACATTTTTGAGGTGAAGAGAAATGACCATTCAATGGTTTCCCGGTCACATGACCAAGGCTCGCAGACAGATCGAGGAAAAGCTTAAACTGATTGACGTCGTGATTGAGCTCTTGGATGCCCGAATCCCGCTTTCCAGCCGGAACCCGATGGTTGATGAGATTTTAAAAGGCAAGCCACGTCTCGTATTGCTCAACAAGAACGATCTGGCTGATCCGCAAGTGACGGCAGAATGGGTGAAATATTTTGCAGATCAAGGCTTACCCGCCTTGCCAATTGACGCTGCGAACGGAACGCATGTCAAAGAGATTCTGCCTCGCGTCAAGCAACTTTGGGCTCATAAAATTGAGACGATGCTGCGTAAAGGGATTAATCCCCGTGCGATTAGAGCGCTCATTGTTGGAATCCCGAATGTTGGTAAGTCCACACTTATTAATCAGTTGGCAGGCAAGAAGATTGCTGCGACTGGTGATAAGCCAGGTGTGACCAAAGGTCAACAATGGATCAAGGTTGGCACCGAGATGGATCTGCTGGATACACCGGGGATTTTGTGGCCTAAATTTGAAGATCAGATGGTTGGCATGCGTTTGGCTGCAACTGGGGCCATCAAGGAAGAGCTTCTGCATTTAGATGACGTAGCTTTGTTTACCATTAAATATATGGTTCAGCATTATGGTGCTGGTATCCAGGAACGCTTTGGTGTTCAGGAACTACCGGAAGATATGGATAACATTCAAGAAATGGTGAAGGTCATGGAAGCGATTGGGCGTAAGCGCGGCGCTATTGTGAGCGGTGGGAAAGTCGATTTGGACAAAGCTTCCCTCATTATTATTCGTGATCTGAGAGCTGGGAAAATGGGCCGTATTTCGTTGGAACGACCATTTTAATGATGATGAATCAGGAAGAACCTGGGGCTGAGCCTTGGGTTTTTCTTTTTTTTGTGGAGATAAAGTTGAAAAAAATGGGTGTGGCTTGACGAAGTGACGATCCTATATAATGAAGGCATGGGAAAGGGGCCGAGATAGTGCTAGAACATGAAAAAGACATATGGCAGCAAGGTTTCACAGCGATAGCAGGTATTGATGAGGTTGGTCGCGGATGCCTATTTGGGGATGTTGTGGCTGCTGCGGTTATTCTTCCGAGGGGGCATGTGCTTGAAGGAGTAAATGATTCCAAAAAGCTATCGGAGAAGAAGCGCGAACTGCTGTTCGATCAAATAATGAATGAGGCGATATCGGTTGGTATTGGTATTGTCAATGTGGAAGATATAGAAGCAATTAATATCAAACAAGCATCAAGATTAGCTATGAA
Source organism: Paenibacillus sp. 2RAB27 (assembly GCF_052115445.1). NCBI lineage: Bacteria > Bacillati > Bacillota > Bacilli > Caryophanales > Paenibacillaceae > Paenibacillus > Paenibacillus sp. 2RAB27. The sequence goes on along the minus strand of NZ_JBFRGR010000019.1, from coordinate 71,251 downwards.
GCAAGCGATAGAGAAACTAGATCAAGTACCGGATTATTTACTTGTTGATGCTGAAAATGTGGACATAGATCTTCCTCAATCAGCCATCATTCATGGGGATGCGTTAAGTCAATCCATCGCTGCAGCTTCCATCATCGCCAAAGTAACGAGAGATCGAATGTGTCTAGAATGGGACGAGCAGTATCCAGAATTCGGAATAGCTGTACATAAAGGTTATGCGACCAAACACCATCGAGAGATGCTCTTGAGATATGGGCCTACGCCGCTACATAGAAAATTATTTATTCGTAAAATTATGGCTCAGCTTGAAGCGCAAGAGAACGAAATGCAAAACGAACAGCTCTTATTCGATCTTATTTAATGTAACGAAAATGGCATCAGACGCCGATATTATACATACGTGTAATCAGATTTGAGGTGAGCTGTATGAATATTAGTGGATTAATTCGCAACTTAGTCGGGGATTTAACGGCAGCTGATCCGAAGACGCTCGAATTAAAGGTAGGGCAAATTGTCAAAGGTGTAGTGCTTCAACTCCTGAGTGATCAAGAAGCGCTAGTGAATATAGGTGGCACGCAAGTTCGTGCAAAGCTGGAAACCCCTCTTAAGCAAGGGGATGTTACCATGCTGCAAGTGCAGCCAGAATCTAAGGGCGGTCAAATTATTTTGAAGCCGCTTGTTGCCTCCGACGTGCAGATCGCGGATGACTCGCTCGGTGAACTTTTGAAGGCTTTTGAGGTAAAGGGTTCGGCTGGTAATCGTCAAATGGTGCAGCAGATACAGCAAGAAGGCATTCCCGTGTCCAAGGAAAATGTGAAGGCATTTGAGAATGTGATGCGAGAGATGCCACAGGGAGTTAATAAGGAAGAGTGGCTGCAAGCGGCTGTATTAGCCTCGAAGAGGGGGTTGCCGCTCACACCTGCGACAGTGGATGCTTTAAAGCAAGTGACGACCGGCCCGCCGGCGGGTCAGGTGTTAGAGAAGCTAGAGCAGCAGGCGAACGCGCTGCTTGAGCAAGACCCGACACACCCTGCGGCGGATACCGCCAAGCAGGTTGTGTCGCTGCTCAAGGAGCTGCGTGCTACCGCCGCAGCTGTAAGACCTGCGGAGACGGCTGCGCCAGCCTCCGTCGCGGACGAGCCTGCGGCTGCGCAATCGCAGGCCACGGGCGCCGCACCAGCTGCTCCGCAGGCTGGTGGCACTACCGCGGCTGCGCCGCGTGGCAGCGAGCCTACGGCGGCCGCTGCAGGTGCAGCCCCGCCCGCCGCACCAGCAGCGGGCGAAGCCCCTCCCGCGCCGCCAGCAGCTGGCGCGGCAGGAGTGGCCGCTTCGGCGAAGCCAGCGGCCGACGGGCACATGGCTCAGGCGCGCAGCGCTGAGCCTGTACGGCAGGGCGAACCGCTGCAAGCGGGTTCGCCGAAGCCCTTGCCTGAAGCCCCGCCTGCGAAGCAGGAGGGCGGGCTTGCCCCTAAAGAGGCGCAGGTTAGTGCGCCTCGAGAGGCGCCCAATGCTGATCCAGAGACCAACTGGATCAGCAAAATGCTCAAAGCTGTTGGCATTGAGCATGAATCGCATGTCGCCGCCAAGCTGGACGAGCGCGGCAATCCTATGCCTGTGCGCCAACAAGCGACAGAGAATACCTTTTCGCTTTTTAGCAGCAACGGCGCAGATCAGCAAGGGGATTCTGCGAAGCCAGCCACAGAAACCCTGAAAAGCCTATTACTTCAACTTACTGCATCTGACGATACACCTGCGCCACTGAAAGAAGCGGCACAGCAAGCGGTCAGTCAAATAACGGGGCAGCAGCTTATGCTGACGAATGACAAGAATGCCATGTTTACGCAAATGACTATGTTCGTGCCCTTCCTGGACAACACAGGTCAACAAACAGCAGCTATTCATATTCAATCCCGTAAAGGAAGTCGTGGCGAGCTAGATGCTAGTAACTGTCGTCTTTTGTTTGATCTTCAGATGAAGGTAATGGGCAACACACTACTCGATGTTCAAGTCGTGAACAAAATTGTCTCGTTGAATATTCACAATGATCATCCGGCACTAGCTGGTTTGATGGAGTCATCCAAAGATGAGATTGCCACCGCCATGAATAGTGTGGGTTATCAGTTTATTTCATTAAAATGTTCGCCATACCCTAAACCTCCTGACATTCAAGAAGGTAAGGAAGAGGCAACTAAAATAGGGTCTTTGGATGGTCGCGTAGATTTAAGTGAGCATTATCGCCCGAGAACGTATAAAGGGGTTGATGTTCGCGCATGAGTCCTCCCAATAAAACGCCCGAGGAATCACAGCTTACCCCGATCAAAAAGGCAGTAGCGCTCCGTTATTCACCAGAGGCACAGAAAGCCCCAACCCTCATTGCCAAAGGGAAAGGGCATATGGCTGAAGCGATTTTGCAAAAGGCCAAGGAAAGCGGTATTCCGATTCAAGAGGATAAATCGTTAGTTGAAGTGCTATCCAAACTTGATTTGGATCAAGAAATACCGCCAGAGCTGTATCAATTAGTAGCTGAAGTACTAAGTTTTATTTACCGATCCGACCAGCGTATGAAACCTTCGCGAGGCCTAGATGGATGAACAAATTTTATAAAGATGATCGCAAAATGTTGGGAAAACAAGGTGAGGAACTGGCGTTCAACTATCTTCTAGAGCAAGAGTATCAGATTGTTGAGAGGAATTGGCGCTGTCGTTCAGGCGAGATCGATATCATTGCAGAGAAGTCGAATAAGCTCATTTTTATTGAAGTGCGAACAAGACGTCCGTCTAACCGATTCGGTACTGCCAAAGAATCGGTGGACTATCGCAAGCAGGCGAAGGTTCGTGAAATTGCACAATTTTATATGCATCGCTTTCATAAATATGAGCAATCGATTCAATTCGATGTTATTGCAGTTGAAATGTCAGAAAGTAACACGGATCCGAAAATCATACATATACAAGAAGCCTTTTGACAGTCATTTAGCCTTATGACAAGTCAAAGGGCTTTTCTTATTCAACGTATCTATATAAATACCTTAGCTTAGATAACAATTTCATCGATGCGTTGGTTTTTATCTAAATTCCGATATTGAATGGCTTCTGCAAGATGAGCGGGGAGAATGCGATCACAACCGTCTAGATCCGAAATCGTGATGGCAAGCCGTAAAATTCGATCATGCGCGCGTGCACTTAATCCTAATGCGTCAAATGAAGTCCGCAGTAGCTGATCGCACTCAGGAGTTAATTGACAAATTTCCCGCATTAATCTTCCGCTCAACTCATTATTATGCTGAATATCTGTTCCAGCATAACGCTGCTGCTGTCGCAAATGGGCCTGCATGACTCTCGCTCGCATCTCACTAGACGACAAATTAGAGGCATTATCTTTTAGTTGGGCATAGCTGGGTTTTGGAACTTCAACATGGAGATCAATTCGATCAAGAAGCGGACCTGAAATTTTGGAGCGATATTGGACGATTTTAGCGGGACTGCAAATGCAAGCATTAGCTTCTGTTTCAGCACCATAATAGCCACACGGGCATGGGTTCATAGCTGCGGCTAATATAAAATGCGAGGGGAATGTGTACACAGCTCTTGCTCTGGCAATCATGACGTAGCGATCTTCAAGGGGCTGCCTGAGTACCTCAAGGGCATTTCGTGTAAATTCCGGAAGCTCGTCTAAGAAGAGAATACCACGATGAGATAAACTCACTTCGCCGGGTTTGGGGATAGTTCCACCACCGACGAGACCGGCAGCTGAGATGGAGTGGTGTGGGGCGCGGAACGATCTTGCACGCATCAGTGTTGAACGGTCTGTTAGCTTGCCAGAAGCGCTATAAATTTTCGTAACTTCGAGTGCTTCTCGGTCTGTTAAAGGTGGAAGTATAGAAGGCAAACGCTTGATAAGCATCGTTTTCCCAGTTCCTGGAGGACCAAGGAGGAGTAAATTGTGCATGCCTGCGGCAGCGATCATCATGGCGCGCTTTACCTGATGCTGTCCATTAACGTCGGCATAATCTTCAACATAACCAAGGGAACTATTGCCGGAGATAGAGTGTTCGTCTGATTCACGCTCAAAAGTTTGGTAAATTAATTCGGTGTGAGAACGTGTGTTCCATTTCTTGAAATCGGATAGATTCGTAATGACACAAACCTCAACACCTTCGATTAAAGCGGCTTCTTGCGCGTTCGCAGTTGATAGACAAACTCGCTTAATCCCTGTTTTCTTGGCAGCATGGACCATAGATAGGACACCAGGAATTGGACGTAGAGAACCATCTAGCGCTAGTTCTCCTAGAAATAAGGTGGAAGCGAAGCCTTCAACATGCACTTGGCCTGTCGTAATGAGAATACCAACAGCAATCGCAAGATCGAAAGACGAGCCCTCCTTGCGCAAGTCAGCTGGAGCGAGATTTACCGTAATTCGGTCCATAGGGAAGGTGAAGCCACAATTTTTGATCGATGAACGTACGCGTTCTACGGACTCACGAATCGCTGAGTCAGGAAGTCCAACTAGGTTAATCTGAGGTAAGCCGCTCGAAATATCCACCTCAACTTCAATCGTTCGACCCTCAATTCCTTGTAAACAAGCACTCATCACTTTGCCATACATAAAAAACACCTTCTTCTCCACGGAATTCACAGTCACAAGAACTGAGTTTCGAATTGGATAAAAGGTGCTTCCTCATTGATCCGATTAATTTCTTTTATTATAATCGCAATTGGTAAAATTACGCAAATATTGTCGAGTCACTTTCACGTTTTAAAAATGTGCGACATGCACATACTGGAAGATGAGGTGATGATATGCAGGAGAAACCATATTTTTGTCCCAATTGCCGTTCAAATCGCATTAAATTTAATGTAATCACGAGTTATTCGCAGTCTTTTCTAAAGGATGCACTTTCCGGGAATATTACCGAATTCCATGATCCTGGCGTCATTCCTGAGCCTGAGCCAACGATTCAGTGCTTAATCTGCAACTTTTCAGCAAATGAAATGCGTTTTATTAAGCAAGCAGAGCGTGAACCACGGGTAAATACAACACCAACATCGTTCTATTAATCAAGTTGAAACATGACGTATTTTTCAGAAGATGAGAAATACGTTTTTTATTTGTCATTATTTGTGGCGTGATAGTTAAATTTTTTCAGTGTGAAAGATAAATTTGAATGGATTCACGAAAAAAATAAAGAAACTGTCGAAAATAATGTGATACAATGGTTAGGGCTTGCGAAGAAGTGTGATACTAATTCCGGTAGCAAGATAGTTTCTCGTGCACAACGTCAATTGGAAATTACACTTTTCCCTGTATAGCACGTATAGAAAGTCCATACTGATAGGAGGATTTAGGAAATGAATATCCATGAGTATCAAGGCAAAGAAGTCCTGAGACAGTACGGAGTCAGCGTTCCTAACGGAAAGGTTGCATTTACTGTTGATGAGGCAGTTGAAGCAGCAAAAGAACTTGGAACATCCGTTGTCGTTGTTAAGGCACAAATTCATGCCGGCGGTCGCGGTAAAGCAGGCGGCGTTAAGGTAGCCAAAAGCCTCGATGAAGTTCGTACATATGCTAGCGAAATTCTAGGTAAAGTGCTTGTCACTCACCAAACAGGTCCAGAAGGAAAAGAAGTTAAACGCCTTTTGATCGAAGAGGGCTGTGACATTAAGAAAGAATATTACGTAGGTGTTGTTGTTGACCGTGCAACGGGCAGTGTCGTTTTGATGGCTTCCGAAGAAGGCGGTACGGAAATTGAAGAAGTAGCTGAGCACTCTCCTGAGAAAATTTTCAAAGAAGTGGTTGACCCAGCAATCGGTCTTCAATCTTTCCAAGCACGTAGACTTGCTTATGCAATCAACATCCCGAATGAGCTTGTAAACAAAGCAGTTAAGTTCATGCTTGCTCTTTACAAAGCATTCGTTGAGAAAGACGCTTCCATTGCTGAAATCAACCCTTTGGTTGTAACTGGTTCTGGCGACGTTATGGCACTTGATGCGAAATTAAACTTTGATTCTAACGCTCTTTTCCGTCACAAAGACATCGTTGAACTTCGTGACCTTGAAGAAGAAGATGCGAAAGAAATCCAAGCTTCCAAATATGACCTGAGCTACATCGCGCTTGATGGTAACATCGGTTGTATGGTTAACGGTGCAGGACTTGCTATGGCCACTATGGACATTATCAAGCACTACGGCGGAGACCCTGCTAACTTCCTAGACGTAGGGGGCGGTGCTACGAAAGAGAAAGTTACTGAAGCTTTCAAAATCATCCTTTCTGATGAGCAAGTTAAAGGGATTTTCGTTAACATTTTCGGTGGTATCATGCGTTGTGACGTTATCGCTGAAGGTGTTGTAGCTGCTGCAAGAGAGCTAGGACTTTCGCGTCCACTCGTAGTTCGTCTTGAAGGAACTAACGTGGAGCTTGGTAAAAAGCTACTTAACGAATCCGGCTTGAACATTGTTGCTGCTGATTCCATGGCGGATGGCGCACAAAAAATCGTTGCACTAGTCAAATAATCAAACCTGAACGGTTTGAAAAATAGATAAGGGATGTGAACAATCGATCATGAGTATTTTGGTCAATAAACATACAAAAGTCATTACTCAAGGGATTACCGGCGCTACGGGTTTGTTTCATACCAAAGGCGGTCTGGACTACGGCACGCAAATGGTGGGTGGCGTAACTCCTGGTAAAGGCGGCACTACAGTAGATATCACGTTGGAAAATGGTGAGCTTGTTAAGTTGCCAGTTTTCAACACTGTTGTTGAAGCGAAAAAAGTAACAGGTGCAACAGCATCTGTTATCTATGTACCTCCTGCATTTGCTGCAGAATCCATCATCGAAGCGATTGAAGCTGAGCTTGAATTGGTTATCTGTATCACGGAAGGTATTCCTGTTCTTGACATGGTACGTGTTAAGCGTTACCTAGAAGGCAAGAATACTGTTCTTATCGGACCGAACTGCCCAGGTGTTATTACACCAGGTGAGTGCAAGATCGGTATCATGCCAGGATACATTCATACACCAGGACACGTAGGTGTTGTTTCTCGTTCTGGAACATTGACTTATGAGGCAGTTCACCAGTTGACTACTCGCGGAATTGGACAATCTTCCGCAGTTGGTATCGGTGGAGACCCTGTTAAAGGATCCGAGTTCATCGACATCCTTAAACGTTTTAACGAAGATCCAGATACGTACGCTGTAATCATGATCGGTGAAATCGGCGGAACGGCTGAAGAAGAAGCAGCGGAGTGGGTTGCGGCAAACATGACGAAACCTGTCGTTGGCTTCATCGGCGGTAAAACAGCACCTCCAGGAAAACGTATGGGCCACGCTGGTGCCATCATTTCCGGTGGTAAAGGTACGGCAGCAGAGAAAGTTGCAACTATGGAAAGATGTGGTATTCGCGTAGCGGCTACACCATCCGAAATGGGTTCAACACTTGTTAGCGTACTTGAAGAAAAAGGTATGCTTGATAAAGTTATCACAAAAAAATAAGCTTCGTTTCACGAAGGTAAGCAACCTTCCATTTCCCTTAATTGGGAATTGGGAGGTTTTTTTATTTTCAGCAAGATGCATAGATTTGTCATTCACGGAAGGAGTGTATATACTAATGGATAATCGCAACTGTTTAATTGGCTTGCACGAGCTTGAGGGGATAGGGTGGAAAACGATTTACCAACTCTTAAGCCGTTTCCCTGAATTAAGTGTTTTAATCGGGCTGACAGCAAGTGAGATCGCCTCGAGTGGAATCCGGAGGACAATAGCAGAAACCATTGCGACACGATTAACCCCTGCATTTGTTGAACAAAAGATACACCAATATAAAAGTCAAGCCATACGGATCATGACACGATTCGATGAGGATTATCCGTCAATCCTGCAAGAAATTGCTCAGCCACCATGGGTCTTATATGTGAAAGGTGATCCTTCAATCTTACATGGTCGCCTGCTTGGTATTGTGGGTACCCGAACACCAACGCTATATGGGAAGAAAATTGCTGAGGAGTGGGCAGCTTCACTTTCGAGAGCAGGATTTGGGATTGTAAGCGGGTTAGCAAGAGGAATAGATAGTAAGGCGCATATTGGAGCGCTGCAAGGAAAAGCGAAGACGGTGGCTGTGCTTGGTTGTGCGATCAATGCGATCTATCCACGAGAGAATGCTCTGTTATTCCGCAACATTGAGCAGGAAGGTGTGATTATTTCGGAATACCCAATAGGTACGGGGATGAGGCCAGGCATGTTTCCGCAGAGGAATCGAATTATCGCTGGATTATCTTTGGGTGTTACGGTTGTAGAGGCAGCAGAAGATAGTGGATCATTGATCACAGTTGAATGTGCATTGGATGCTTCACGTGATGTTTTCGCGGTTCCGGGTCCAATTAACTCACGACAAAGCAGCGGTGTTCACAAGCTTTTGAAGGATGGTGCGAAATTAGTCACCTGTGTGGAAGAAATTGTCGAAGAGTATAAACACATTGTAAATATAGATGAAATAAATGTTGCTCTACAGCAAAAAACGACTTTTATTTTCACTGAAGATGAGGTCGAAATTGTCCGAAAACTGTCAGATGATCCGGTCTCAATAGACACTCTATTAGAAGAGACGCAATTTACGTTTGGACATTTGCATGGAGTTCTGTTATCTTTGGTATTGAAAAAGGCGATTAAACAGCTTCCGGGTTCAACATACATTCGAGCATAGGCTAATCACGAAGTTTTGCTTCTCGCCAAGTAAACTTACCTTGAAACCAAGAGGGGAGGAAGGACGAACCATGGCAGATTCGTTAGTCATTGTAGAGTCACCAGCAAAAGCCAAAACCATCGGCAAATATCTAGGCAGTAAGTTCATCGTAAAAGCATCGATGGGTCATATTCGCGACCTTCCGAAAAGCCAAATTGGCGTAGAAGTCGATCGTAACTTTGAGCCTAAATACATAACGATTCGTGGAAAGGGTTCTATCCTTAAAGAACTCAAAGACGCAAGCAAAAAAGTGAAAAAAATATATCTAGCGGCGGATCCGGATCGCGAAGGTGAAGCGATTGCTTGGCATTTAGCCCATTATCTCGACGTGGGTCCAGATGAACTTTGTCGTGTTGTGTTTAATGAGATTACGAAAGAAGCTGTCAAGGATGCGTTTAAAACGCCTCGCAAGATTAATCAAGATTTGGTGAATGCTCAGCAAGCACGTCGGATTTTGGATCGACTTGTTGGTTACAAAATCAGTCCTTTGCTTTGGAAAAAAGTGAAGAAAGGACTGTCAGCTGGCCGTGTGCAATCGGTAGCGGTTAAGTTAATTCAAGACCGTGAAAATGAAATCAAAGCATTTGAGCCAGAAGAGTACTGGTCGATTACAGCAGTTCTTGATGCAGGCAAAACTGTATTTGAAGCTAAGTATCATAGTCATAATGGTGAGAAGAAAGAACTGCACTCACAAGAAGATGTCGATTTGATTCTTGCTGCTATGGGTAATGAAGCGTTTATTGTGAAAGAAGTGAAAGAGAAAGAACGTCAACGTAACCCTTCTCCGCCTTTCATTACAAGCTCTATGCAACAAGAAGCAGCGCGTAAATTGAATTTCCGTGCTTCCAAAACGATGTCTGTCGCGCAGCAATTATATGAAGGTATCGATTTAGGAAAAGAAGGTACCGTCGGTTTAATTACCTATATGCGTACGGATTCTACAAGGATTTCTCCTATTGCCCAAGAAGAAGCCAAAGACTTTATTATGACGAAATATGGTCCAACTTTTTACCCTGAGACGCCTCGTCAGTATTTGAAGAAAAATGCAAATGCACAAGATGCGCATGAAGGGATTCGACCAACTTCCGTACTTCGTGAACCTGATCAGATGAAAGCGTTCTTGAGTAAAGATCAGTACCGATTGTACAAGCTCGTGTGGGATCGGTTTGTTGCAAGCCAAATGGCGTCTGCGATCTTGGATACGATGACGATTGATTTAAACGCAGGAGAGACCGTATTTAGAGCGAACGGATCCAAAATGAAATTCGCTGGGTTCATGAAAGTATACGTAGAAAGCAATGATGACGGAACGACAGAAGAAGATAAATTGCTGCCTCCTCTGTCCAAAGGCGATTCATTGCCGAAACAAAGTGTAGAACCGAAGCAGCACTTTACGCAACCACCTCCAAGGTATACAGAAGCGCGTTTAGTTCGTGCTCTTGAGGAAATGGGGATTGGGCGACCGAGTACTTACGCACCTACACTAGAAACGATTCAGAAACGTGGCTACGTAGCGATCGAAGAGAAGAAATTCGTACCGACGGAGCTAGGCGAGCTCGTGATCCAATTAATGCAAGAGTTTTTCCCGGAAATTCTAGACATTGAGTTCACTGCTCATATGGAAGAAGAGTTGGACTTTGTCGAGGAAGGGAAAGAGGATTGGGTCAGAGTACTGGATACTTTCTATACTTCCTTTGAAAAGCGTTTAGAGTTTGCAGAAGAAGAAATGAAAGAAATTGAGATTCAAGATGAAGTTTCGGATGAAATATGCGAGAAATGTGGAAAGCATCTTGTCTACAAAATGGGAAGATTCGGTAAATTCCTTGCATGTTCAGGTTTCCCTGACTGCCGGAATACGAAGCCGATCATTAAAGATATCGGCGTTACTTGCCCAACTTGTCACGCTGGTAAAATAGTTGAGCGCAGAAGCAAGAAGGGGCGCGTATTCTACGGCTGTGATCAGTATCCAACCTGTGATTTCGTTTCCTGGGATAAACCAGTTAATCGGCCATGTCCAGCATGCAGCTCTATGATGATTGAGAAGCGAAGCAAGAACGGGATTATGATTCAATGTACACAATGTGATCATAAGGAAGAAGCTGTTGACGAATCCGATCACACAGATGATATGAAAGATTAGAGGTGTCTGATTTTGCCAGAAAATCAAAGAGTAACAGTCATCGGCGCAGGATTGGCAGGTAGTGAAGCCGCATGGCAAATTGCCCGTCAAGGTGTACCTGTTACTTTATATGAAATGCGTAATGTAAGGAAAACTCCTGCTCATATAACGGATCAGTTCGCTGAACTTGTATGCAGCAACTCTCTACGCTCCAATGGTCTAACGAATGCAGTAGGTGTTCTAAAAGAAGAAATGAGACGAATGGACTCTCTCATTCTTGCTTGTGCTGACGAGCATGCGGTGCCAGCTGGAGGCGCTTTGGCGGTTGACCGTGATGGGTTCTCCCAAGCAGTAACCAACACATTGCGTAATCACCCACTGATTGAGGTTCGTAATGAAGAACTTCAAACACTCCCTGAGGGAATCACGGTAGTTGCAACGGGGCCACTCACATCCCCAGATCTAGCTGCAGAACTCAAAGCATTAATGGGTGAGGAGTATTTATACTTTTATGATGCTGCAGCACCTATTGTTGAGAAGGATTCAATCGATATGAATAAGGTGTATTTGGCTTCTCGTTATGATAAAGGGGAAGCAGCATACTTGAACTGTCCGATGACGGAAGAAGAGTTCAATGTGTTCTACGAGGCTCTTATTACAGCTGAAGTCGCAGAATTAAAGGAATTCGAGAAAGAAATCTATTTTGAAGGCTGTATGCCACTAGAAGTAATGGCGAAACGCGGTAAACAAACTGTGTTATTCGGACCTATGAAGCCTGTTGGTTTAATCAATCCGCATACGGGTAAAATGCCACACGCAGTTGTGCAGCTTCGTCAAGATAATGCAGCAGGTACCCTATACAACTTGGTAGGTTTCCAAACGCATTTGAAATGGGGAGAGCAGAAACGTGTCTTGCAGCTTATCCCAGGACTAGAACAAGCTGAGTTCGTCCGTTATGGCGTTATGCATCGTAATACGTTCATTAACTCACCTAAGCTGTTAGAGCCTACCTATCAATACAAGCGTCGTGAGAATTTATTCTTCGCAGGTCAAATGACTGGTGTTGAGGGGTATGTGGAATCGGCTGCTTCTGGCTTGATAGCTGGACTAAATGCAGGTCGAATGGCGAAAGGACAAGACTGTGTAGTCTTGCCAGCTGAAACGACACTAGGGAGCATGGCACAGTATATTACTACTGCAGACTTTAAACATTTCCAACCGATGAATGCAAATTTCGGTTTACTACCTGCTCTGCCAGAACGTATTCGAAACAAAAAAGAGAAATACGAAAAGCTGGCTAACCGCGCATTAGAGAGTATTCAGAATTTTGAGAAAACAATTGTTGGATAAGTTGTCATGAGATGATCCACTGTGTTACTATAAATTAATGTTTTATTGCATTTTTCATTTGTTTGATCATACATTTACCTCTAGATGCGGTCTACTCAACCTTTAGACCTCGCTAGAGGTTTCTCTCATTTTTGCGACCCATAGGCATGGGAGATCTCTTAACGGAATTGAATCTTATAGAGGGGTGAATTGAAATGGAACCCAATCAAGCCACGTTTCATGCGACAACGATATTTGCAATTCGTCATGAAGGTAAGGGAGCTATAGCCGGCGATGGGCAAGTGACATTTGGCAATAGTATGATCATGAAGAGTACGGCCAAAAAAGTGCGGCGTTTACATAGAGGAAAAGTCATTGCTGGTTTCGCCGGTTCCGTTGCTGATGCGATAACGCTCTTCGAGAAGTTTGAAGGCAAGCTGGAAGAACACCATGGTAATCTTCAACGTGCTGCAGTTGAGCTAACGAAGGATTGGCGTCAAGATCGTGTGTTGCGGAGACTGGAAGCCATGATGATTGTTATGGATGCTTCGGGACTTTTGCTGCTGTCCGGTAATGGAGAAGTCATTGAACCAGATGATGGCATGTTGGCTATTGGTTCTGGCGGGAGCTTTGCACTATCGGCAGGTAGAGCGCTGCACCGACATGCACCTCAGCTTAGTGCGAAGGAAATTGCCCACGCGGCGTTGACGACTGCAGCTGAAATTTGTGTGTTTACCAACCATAATATTATTGTTGAAGAGATTGAATAGACTAGAACGTATGTTTCTTTAGAGTAATTAGCACACGCTCTCAATTGATCAATTAACTTTAGCCTACATTTAAGGAGGGTATCATATATGGCAAACAGCTCTCTTACCCCTAAGCAAATTGTCCAAGAACTGGACCGGTACATTGTGGGGCAGAAAAAAGCAAAGAAATCCGTTGCGATCGCACTGCGAAACCGTTATCGGAGAAACCTGGTTGACGAAAGCATGAGAGATGAAATTGTACCGAAAAACATCCTCATGATTGGGCCTACTGGTGTTGGGAAAACAGAAATTGCACGAAGACTTGCGAAGCTGGTTGGCGCACCTTTTATTAAAGTTGAAGCGACGAAATTCACAGAAGTGGGCTACGTAGGTCGTGATGTAGAATCGATGGTACGTGACTTGGTTGAGACATCAGTACGTATGGTTAAAGCCGAACGTATGGAAAAGGTCAAGGATCGTGCAGAGAAGCTCGCTAATGAGCGCCTAGTTACTTTACTTGCTCCGAGTCCTACCCGTGCTAAAACACAGCGTAACCCGCTTGAGATGTTGTTTGGCGGGCAAAATAAAGATGAGCAAGAAGAGACGCCGCCTGATTCTAATCTGGCATCTAAAAGAGCTCAAGTCGCCGAACAATTATCCAATGGTAAATTAGAAAACGATCATGTAGAAATTGAAGTGGAAGACGCTACACCTTCCATGCTTGATATGCTTGGTGGTCAAGGCAATGAACAAGCAGGGATGAATATGCAAGAAATGTTCGGGAGTTTGCTGCCCAAAAAGATGAAAAAGAGGAAATTGCTTGTGAAAGAAGCTAGAAAAGTTCTAACACAAGAAGAAGCACAGAAATTAATTGATATGGACGATGTGATCCAGGAATCAATCAACCGTGCAGAGCAAAGTGGTATTATTTTTATAGATGAGATTGATAAAATAGCAAGCAGCAGCCGCGGTGGAAGTGGTCCTGATATTTCGCGTGAGGGTGTTCAAAGAGATATCTTACCTATTGTGGAGGGTTCCACAGTTGTAACTAAATACGGTTCTGTTAAAACAGATTATGTGTTATTTATTGGGGCAGGAGCTTTTCATATTGCCAAGCCATCTGATCTCATTCCGGAACTTCAGGGTAGATTCCCAATCCGAGTCGAGCTAAGCGATTTGACATTAGAAGACTTCGTTTCGATTTTAACGGAGCCTAAGAATGCTTTGACTAAACAATATACAGCTTTGTTGCAAACGGAAGGTATAACGGTTGAGTTTGCGGAGGAAGCTATTCATGAAATTGCTCGGATTGCGGTTGAAGTAAATCAACAAACAGAAAATATTGGAGCTCGTCGTTTACATACAATTTTAGAAAAATTGCTGGAAGATTTATCTTTTGAAGCACCGGAAATCACATTAGAGTCACTTGTGATTAATCCAGCTTATGTACGCGAGAAACTAAGTAGTATTGTGCAAAATAGAGATTTAAGTCAGTATATCTTATAAGAAATAAGCAGGTTGCAGTTAGTAGGAGGCAGTTACATGAGTTTATTAAATAAAACAAGAAGGCTGAATCGTTTGCTCCAAAAAGAAGCGGGTAATGCGGTTAGCTTTATGGATATGGCAGAAGTACTGCGAGATGTCGTCATCGCAAATATTTATGTGGTTAGCCGTAAAGGAAAAATTTTAGGCTACGCGGTTACGAATGATCCAGTGTCTCCTGAAATGAATCAAACGATTCTAATCGAACGCAGATTCCCGATTGAATCTAACAATTTATTGCTAAAAATCGAAGAGACTTCATCTACATCGGAGCCAGACAGTCCGTATTTTTATTATACAGACCAGATGAAGGATATGTTTCCAGCGACGCATACAACTTTAGTGCCAATTATTGGTGGTGGCGACCGTTTGGGCACTTTGATTCTAAGTCGAAGCGAAGGTCACTTTATTGATGATGATCTAGTTTTAGCAGAATATGGTTCGACAGTAATCGCAATGGAAATATTGCGTGAGCGCGCGGAAGAGATTGAAGAGGAAGCTCGCAGCAAAGCAGTTGTTCAAGTTGCAATTGGCTCATTGTCTTTCAGTGAAATGGAAGCTGTTGAACATATATTCGAGGAGCTGGACGGCAAAGAAGGATTGTTGGTGGCGAGTAAAATTGCAGATCGTGTGGGTATAACTCGTTCTGTTATTGTAAATGCCCTGCGTAAACTGGAAAGTGCTGGCGTGATTGAAACGCGATCACTAGGTATGAAAGGCACTTATATCCGTATTCTAAATGAACAACTGATGCAGAGTATTGAACAGATGAAGTCAAAATTATAAAAATAGATGTTGAAGTCCTATCTGATAAAAAGATAGGGCTTTTTTCTTATTGTAACTTAACGTAATATCTTAGATGATAAAGAGTATAAGTCAAAGGTTTACAAAATTCTACATATAGAACTATTTTGTATCGGAAATCGAGAATTATGTCGAAACAAGAAGGAATCAATTCTCCCGATGTTGAAATAGTAACTGAATATTATTTAGAGTGAAGGGGAATCGTTTATGTCTTTATTAGACAAGCCTAGTTGGAATATGATGGAGCGTTCGCTGGATGCATCGACGCTAAGGCAAAAAGTGGCGGCGAATAACATTGCCAATGTAGATACTCCTAACTTTAAACGTTCCGATGTTGCATTTGAAGAGCTCTTACAAGGACAAATGAATGCGAATACACCTTCAATAGATGGCTTTCGTACAGATCCAAGGCATTTTGTAATTGGGAAAACGACGACATTGCCAAACACTGAAATTAAATCAGATAATTCGACAGCAATAAACAACAACTTAAACAATGTGGACATGGATTACGAAATGTCATTGATGGCCAAAAATCAACTTAAATACAATACGATGATTCAACAGATGAATAGCGATTTCAAAAAACTTCGTACGGTCATTGGGGGCAGGTAATAAACGATGAGACTTACAAACGGATTTGATATTAGTGCATCAGCTTTAACTGCGCAACGCCTGCGTATGGATGTTGTTTCGTCCAATATTGCCAATGCGGATACGACAAGAGCAAGGTTTGTTGATGGAAAATGGATGCCTTACACGAGAAAGTTAGTTTCATTCGAGACGAAATCTCAGCCAAGTTTCGCCCAGTCACTGAAATCAGCGATGGCCGATGGAACTGGTGAGGGAGTTCGAGTGAATAAGATATTTGAAGATACATCACCATTAAAACAAGTGTATAATCCTTCACATCCTGATGCAGATACCAATGGATTCGTCTATATGCCAAACGTTGATATTACCAAAGAAATGGTGGATATGATTTCAGCAACGAGATCATATGAAGCCAATGTGACAGCATTAAATGCAAGTAAAGCGATGATAACCAAAGCATTGGAAATTGGTAGATAGGAGGTTGCGCCATGATTGACAAAATTAGTTACAGTCCGATAAATATAATGAGTTCTATTACTCCAAAGGATAATGCAGGTGAGGGGGCAGATGATTTAGGTAAGAAATTTGGTTCATTTCTGAACGAGGCGATGACCAATTTGAGTGCTCAGCAAAAACAAGTCGATCAGTTGAACGAAAGCTTCATTAAAGGGGAACTTTCAGATGTACATCAATTGACAATTGCCTCGGAGAAAGCTTCATTAGGACTCGAACTAACTGTTCAGGTCAGAAATAAAGTGATCGAGGCGTACCAAGAAATCATGAGAATGCAGCTGTAACTATAGAGATGCTGCTAAATTTGGGTCAATGAGGTGACAGAGTGAACGAGAACCTGCTCCAGTACTGGGAAAAGGTGAAGCAATACTGGAATCGTTATAATCGAACGACGAAAATTATTTTTATAGCTACTGTGTTCTTATTAATTCTAACAGCTGCCATTATAAGTGTTAATTTGTCGAAAACAGATTATTCGTTGGCATATACAGAATTGCAGCCCAGTGATGCAGCCAATATCAAATCATATCTAGATACTGCCAAAATACCTTATCATCTGAGTGCCGATGGAAAAAGCATAGAAGTGCCAACAAGTGAAGTAGCTAATGTCAAACTTGCAGTAGAGTCTCAAGGATTGAATAAGAACGGTTCCTTGGGCTTTGAAGTTTTTAGCGGAAGCAGCTCATTCGGTATCACGGATAATGAATTCAAAGTGAAATACTTGAGCGCGATTCAAGGAGAACTTCAACAACTTATTAATGCGAATCAAGCTATTTCAAGCTCTAAAGTAAACATTTCTCTGCCAGAGGAAGGTCCATTCCTACAGCAGCAGGCGGAGAAAGCAACAGCATCAGTTGTTTTACAAATTAAACAGGGTTATTCCTTAGATCAACCTAAAGTAGATACGATTTACAATTTAGTATCTCATAGTATTAAGAATCTACCGATTGAGAATATTTCCATTTCGGATCAAAATTTACTCTCGTATAAGTTCAGTGGCGAAGCTAATAGCACACCGAGAGATACAGATATTAATACTCAGTTCCGAAATGATTTACAGAAGAACATCAACTCGATGTTGGGTACGATGTTTGGACGTGATAAAGTGAGTGTCAGTGTATTTACAACGATGAATTTTGATCAGAAGAAAACCAAAGAACAACTCGTAAGGGCACCGAACCAAGTTGATCAAAAAGGAATTGAAATCTCCCTCCAAGAAGCAAATGAGTCTTATCAAAATAAAGGCACGGAAACAGGCGGTGTTCCTGGTACCGGCGCAACGGATGTACCTGGTTATCCAGGGACAGCAAACAATGGGAACTCAACATCAGAGAAAAACAGTAAGACAGTTAATTATGAAGTGGATCGTATTACAAATGACATTATCTCTACACCGTATGTAGTGAAGGATGTAAGTATTAATGTTGGCATCGAGCCTCCAGTAAGAGATGATCCGAACTCTTTAACTGCTGAAACGAAAACAGCCATTCAGAATGCGCTAGTGAATATCGTGAGAACAGCACTAGCTGATAATAAGACTACTTATACAGACGATGAATTGCAGAAAAAAGTTACAGTTTTTGCTCATTCATTTGTAAGATCTTCCGATGCAAGCGCAACGAAGACATCTACTTACTTGACTTATGGTGCATTAGCGTTAGCGGCACTAGCTATTGGAGCATTTATTGGGTTTGCAATTAGAAAACGCAAGAAAGCAGCACAACAACTTCTGATTGATCAGGAGATGGATGTTGCTTCTCAAAAGGCAGAGCTTCCAACGATTGATATTGAAAATGTAACGAATGACAATCAAGTGCGTAAGCAGCTCGAAACGCTTGCAAGAAAGCGGCCGGAAGAATTTGTTAACTTGCTGCGTACTTGGTTAGTAGACGAATAGAGGTGCACTTGTATGGCCAGAGCCGCTTTACAAGGGTTGACCGGACGACAAAAGGCAGCTATTCTTTTGATCAGTTTAGGCCCTGAGGTTTCAGCACAAATTTTCAAACATTTGCGTGAAGAAGAAATTGAACAATTAACGCTTGAGATAGCGAATGTGCGTAAAGTAGATACCTTAGAAAAGGATTCAATTCTTGCCGAGTTTCACCAAATTTGTTTGGCGCAAGAGTTTATTTCTCAAGGTGGTATCGCTTATGCCAAAGATATTTTGGAGAAGGCACTAGGTTCTCAAAAAGCGCTTGATATCATCAATCGCTTGACAGCTACACTTCAAGTAAGACCGTTTGACTTTGCACGGAAAGCAGACCCTGCGCAAATTCTCAATTTTATTCAAAATGAGAATTCGCAGACCATTGCACTTGTTTTATCTTATTTGCAAGCTGAACAGGCATCGATCATTTTGTCGTCACTCCCACAGGAGAAACAAGCCGATGTTGCTAAACGGATTGCACTCATGGATAGTACATCACCAGAAGTTATTTCACAGGTTGAGCGCGTATTAGAACAGAAGCTTTCCTCGACGGTTACGCAGGATTACACAAATGCTGGTGGTATCGCATCCATCGTTCAAATATTGAATGGTGTTGATCGAGGCACAGAACGTACGATTCTCGACTCATTAGAAATTCAAGATCCAGAGCTTGCTGAAGAAATCAAGAAACGGATGTTCGTATTCGAAGATATCGTCAATATCGACAATCGTTCCATTCAACGTATTATCCGCGACATTGAAAATGCTGATTTGCAACTTGCGCTTAAAGTTGCGAGTGAAGAGGTTCGCGATGTGTTATTCAAAAACATGTCCAAACGTATGGCGGAGACTTTCAAAGAGGAAATGGAATTTATGGGGCCTGTTCGATTACGTGATGTGGAAGAAGCACAAACCCGTATCGTGGCTACGATTCGTCGTTTAGAAGAGTCGGGTGAAATCATCATCGCACGTGGTGGAGGAGATGATATTATTGTCTAATGTCATTAAATCATTCGCATATTATCCGATGGAAAGTAAAAAGATTTTTGAATCGCATGCCACTCAAACAGAAGCTGTTCCAGAAGCTCCCGCTGTTGAAAATAGCATGTCAGCTGAAATGCAAATTGAGATTAACGATGCAACCTCGTTGAAAAAACAAATTTTGGATGATGCTGAAGCTTTTGCTAGTGATCAAATTGAACAGGCCAAGCGAGAATGTGCATTAATCCGCCAAGAAACAGAATCTGACATTGCTAGCTGGTGGGAAAGCAAGCGAGCTGAAGATGTAGAGCTAGCGAACGCATCGAAACAAGTAGGATTTGATGAAGGTTATCGTCAAGGTGTTGCTCAAGCGGAGAATGTTCTTCGAAAAGAATATGATGAAATGTTGGCTGAAGCTAGATCCATCCTTGAGTTATCTTATAAGCTGAAGCAACAAATTATCCAAGAGTCAGAACCTTTTCTAATAGAATTAAGCACATCCATCGCAGAAAAAATTATTGTTCGACAGCTTTCTCTCGAACCCGGTTGGGTCATTGAGTTCATTCAGAAAATACTTTCTCGCCGACGTGAAAAGGGAATTATTACTTTATGTGTAGCTCCTTCGCAATTCGCGTATATCCAGGATGCTAGAGAAGAATTGATCACTTCCATTGATTCACAAGCCGAACTCGAAATTATTCCGGATTCTTCTGTGCAAGATCAAGGTTGCGTAATTCGCTCATCGTACGGAAGCATAGACGCGAGAATTGATACTCAGTTGAAAGAAATTAAGTCAACACTTCAGCAACTGGCCTTACAAAGTGAGGAATCATAATGACACAGACATCGCTCCCGAAGGTGGATAAATACAAAGAAGTTTTACAAACGATTGATCCAATTAGGGTAAACGGTAAAGTGACGCAAGTTATTGGACTTACAGTTGAATCTGAGGGTCCTGACGTCAGTATTGGTGATCTATGTTATATCTATCCGCATAAATCCAATAAACCATTAAAAGCGGAAGTGGTCGGTTTTCGAAGCAACAAAGTTATTCTAATGCCGCTTGGTGATCTCGATGCCATTGGACCTGGTTGCGATGTTGTTGGCACAGGTAAACCTTTAACAGTCCAGGTTGGACATGAGCTATTGGGAAAAGTTTTAGATGGTCTAGGTCAACCATTAGATGGTTCCTATCTGCCTTCAAGGATGGCGCAGTATTCGACGAATAATTTACCCAGTAATCCATTAACACGCCCACGTGTGCTTAATCCAATATCTGTTGGTGTTCGTTGTATTGATGGATTATTAACAATTGGTAAAGGTCAACGTGTTGGTATTTTTGCAGGGTCTGGTGTTGGGAAAAGTACTTTAATGGGAATGATAGCCCGCAACACTTCAGCCGATGTCAATGTTATTGCTCTCATTGGAGAACGAGGCAGAGAAGTGTTGGATTTCATTGAGCGAGATCTAGGTCCAGAAGGTTTGGCAAGATCGGTTGTGATCGTGGCGACATCCGACCAACCCGCATTAATTCGGATTAAAGGCGCTATGATTGCGACAAGTATTGCTGAGTATTTTAGAGATCGCGGCTTAAATGTCATGATGATGATGGATTCCGTAACACGATTTGCTATGGCACAACGTGAGGTGGGATTAGCCGTTGGTGAACCTCCAGCCACACGTGGATACACTCCATCTGTGTTCGCTATGCTTCCTAGGCTTCTAGAACGGTCAGGTACAGGTGCGAAGGGCTCCATTACTGCATTTTACACGGTGCTTGTCGACGGTGATGATATGAACGAGCCTATTGCAGATGCGGTCCGAGGAATCTTGGATGGTCATATCGTCCTAAATCGTAGTATTGCGAACAAGGGTCATTATCCTGCGATCGATGTCTTATCAAGTGTAAGTCGAGTTATGAAAGAGATTGTACCGTCAGAACACATGGAAGCTGCTGATCAACTTAAGCGTCTTCTCTCTATTTATAAAGATTCGGAAGATCTTATCAATATCGGGGCGTACCAGAAAGGTTCTAATCCAAATATTGATATAGCGATGGATAATATTGAAGCTATTTGGGATTTCACGAAACAGCGAACAAGTGAAAAGTTAACATACGAAGAAGCTCAAGAACGATTAATCCAAGAATTTTATAAGGGATGAGGGTCCTAGATGAGTTTTCGCTACTCTTTCCAGCAAATTGTCGATTTGAAGAATAATGAACGAACGCAAGCAGAATGGATTTTATCTGAAGCAATGGGGCAGTTAAGGAATGAAGAAACAAGCTTAAACGGATTGTTCGAGCAGAAGGAAAACTTGCACAATGAAATGATTCAAGCAACTAGCCATTCTGTGTCGATATCGAACATGCTTCTCATGCAGAGCTATATGAATCATGTGGACAAACAAATTGTTCGCAAGCATCAGGATGTTAAACAAGCTAAACATATCGTAACTGAGAAGCAAGAACATTTGTCTGTGAAAATGATAGATGAAAAAGTATGGACCAAAGCAAGAGAAAAAGCTCATACCCAATTCCAATTCATGATCGCTAAAAAAGAGCAGGATGCTCTTGATGAAATGGCTACGAATCGTTTTAGGCGTTTATCGTATTAAGCTAGAAAAGGAGGGACGAAGAGATGGCCGATACAAGCGTAGAGGGTGCATCTTATAGTGCACTGGAGCGATTTTTGATATGGTTTGTCATCCCCTTTGTGTTTACGGCGGTTTTACTCTTCGTGCTGCTTTCAATTTTTGATTATGATATCAAAAGTAGTATTCAAAAAGCATTGCACAACACGCCTGTCGTTGGATTAGTAGTCCCAGCACCAAAAGAAACTGCACCAGTGACAGCTGAAGGTAAAGCAGTATCATCTGAGCAAAGTGTAAAACTTAAGGAAGATGAGATAGCGAAGCTGAATGCTCGCGTTAATGAATTGACAGCAGCCTTGCAAAAAGCGGATTCGACGACTGAGAATAAAGACGTTTCCCTAAAAGCAGCAGTTGCGAAGGTTGCCGAACTTGAGGAAAAGTTAAAAGATAAAACGCAATCAGAAGAAGAGTACACGAATCAAATCACACAGCTTGCCAATATGTACGCCAAAATGACGCCGAGTAAAGTTGCACCTATCATTGAGGCATTGACACCAAATGAAATGGTACTGGTGTTCTCTATGATGAAAGCAGATAATCGTGGAGCGATTCTTGAGAAAATGGATGCTGCAAAAGCAGCTGCTGCTTCCATCGGCTTGAAAGATATCGTGCCAGTTCGTGACAAAGAAATAGCTGCTTTACAAGAAAGACTTGCCACGAATAACACGAAGGATGCGAAGGCAGCGACAAGCACGGTGAGCACTTCGGATCTTGGACAAACTTTTGCCAATATGACACCAAAAAGCGCTTCAAACGTCCTGCTAGAGATGAATAAATCAAACCCAGCAAAAGTTGTATCCATTTTAAGTGGGATGGATAATTCATCACGTTCTAAAGTGATGTCAGCCCTCTCAGATGCTAATAAGGAGATTGCAGCAACAATTGCAGCAAAGCTTGTACCGTAACTTGCAGGTAAATTAGGAAGGGAGGTGAAAAAAATGGACGTACAGATGACTTCAGCACCGGTAACTCAAACAGGAGCAACAGCTTCAACAACTACAGGTAAAGCGACTTCTAAAGGAAATGGAACGACAGATAGCTTTTCAGCACTTCTTTCTGACCAAACCGCACAAGAGAAGGTACCAATGGTTGAAGGGCAACCATCAGAAACTGAGCTTTCAATGAGTATGATGTTGCAAATGCTTCAAAGCTTGGTCATGCCAATTCAAACTGATGTGGCTCAAGAATCAAAAGTGACTTCGTCCGATGGTACTTTGCCAGAATTGCTTTTAGAAGCCATGAATAGTAATCCTGAACTTGCTGACAAATTATTGCAAGATCCTAAAGTGAAAAAGTGGTTTGTTGATGCAGAAGATTTGTTAGCTGCACTTAGCAACACGCCAAACCCACTTGCGGCTGGAAATCTTGCAATGTGGCAACAGCCAACAACTAATTCGCTGAGCCTGAAAGCACAGAATACTTTGTTAACACTGTCAGCTTTATCCAAGCAGCAGCCAGACAATCCGATTCTAAACTTCTTGAATACAGAACTCGCGAGTACGATTCAACCGTTACTTCCAGAGGTTATAGCAGAAGTTGGAAGAGCACAGAAGATAATAACTGTCGATGATGTATCCTCTAGTTCTATTGAGTCTAATGTTCCCGTCACTGGAGCTAAAGAACACACTTCACCAAATGGGAGAATTGCTTCCAACAAGTACATAAGCAAACGTGATAATGACTCGTCGCTAGATAACAGTCTTTCCGTAAATCTTCAATCGCTTCAGCCAAAACAAGAGAAATTTGCAATTAAGCATATCCCATTCGTTGTAACTAAACAGTCAAATGACGTTTCGGAATCGACAATTCTCCCACTCGTTGATCTACCAATTGAGACAACTACGGGAACAAATTCAATCGTAACGATTGGTGATTTACAGAAATCTCAGCAAGTGACGATAGTAGCTGATAAAACGCCAGTACCGGTGTTAACAACCGCTAATTTCACAGAAGAGATGACAACACATGTATTAAAAAACATGAGAATTACGATGTCCGAAGGATTCTCTGAGGCTAAACTATCTTTGTTTCCTAAGAATTTAGGACATGTAGATGTGAAAATTTCCATGCATGATGGACAACTATTTGCTCAGTTTGCGGCTGATACTTTAGCTGGCAAACAAATGTTAGAAAGCCAGTTGCCTCAATTACGTCAAGCGCTTCTGACGCAGGGATTACAAGTTGAGAAATTAGAAGTTACGCAAAGTCAAAACATGTCTTCTAACATGTTCCAAGAACAACGTCAACCGCAAAGCTTTAATCAATCACAACGACAACCCAAAAATCGCTCGAGTGAAATTGAAGTGGATGCTACCCAGTTTAAAGAAGATATGGAGCAAATTGCACAGCTTCGCATTCATACAAACGGTAATTCCTTCGATGTCATTGCCTAATTGAAGTAGAATGAATTGTTGGAGGTGAACGTATGGCTACAAATCCAATCGTTGGTAATGTCACTGACCTGATTAATAAAGGGACTAACGCGAAAACCAAAGAGAAGGACAGTACAACCCTGGGTAAGGATGATTTCCTGAAAATTTTAATTACACAGCTTCAGAATCAGGATCCTACACAGCCTTTACAGGACAAAGAGTTTATCGCTCAAATGGCTCAATTTACTTCTGTTGAGCAATTAACGAATATGGCTAGTGAAATGAAACTAATGAGACAATCATTAGGCTTCGTGTCTGGATTAATTGGTAAGTCAATATCATGGACAGGAACAGATGCATCAGGTGTTACAACTGAGATGTCTGGCGTAGTAGATTCGATAACTTTTAAAGATGGAAATCAATTTGCCACTGTGAATGGTGTGGAAGTTTCCTTGGATAAGTTAAAGAAAATTGAAAACGCTGGAGAAACAGAATGACAGAGCGAATATCCATAGGTCAACTTTATCCTAGCGCGGTTTCTCCTACTTCAACGAGAAGAACACCAACGCAGCAAGTAATACCTAACGGGAATAACGTAAATCCTACTTTTCAGAAGATTTTCCAAGATCAATTTGTAAGGTTTAGTCATCATGCTGAGGTCAGGTTAAAAGAACGCGGCATTCAACTCAAACCAGAGCAAATTGAGAAAATGAACAATGCCATTGATAAAGCTGCATCCAAAGGTGCCAAAGACGCACTACTGATCTTAGCAGGGAATGGATATATCGTAAATGTACCCAATCGAACCGTAGTGACTGCGTTAGATGGCCAAGCAATGAATGATCATGTGTTTACACAGATCGATAGTGCAATGATAATTTCATAGGTTTGCAGGGCTCGACCTTTTAGGAAGCCTGGAGTTGTGGATCGAAAGAAGCAACTCAAATTTATATACTTACATCCGATTTAGGAGGCCTATTTCATGTTAAGATCTTTGTACTCAGGCGTTTCAGGTATGCGTGGCTTTCAGACGAAGTTAGACGTTATTGGAAATAATATCGCTAACGTAAATACCATCGGATTTAAAGGTAGTCGTGTTATGTTTAAAGACATTCTTAGTCAGACGGTTTCAGGCGTTAGCGCGCCTGATGAAAACCGAGGTGGTGTGAATGCACAGCAAGTTGGTTTGGGTGTTAGTTTGGCTGCTATTGATACTGTGCACACAGCTGGTAGTGCAATGACGACAAATGTTGTAACAGATTTACGTGTGAATGGCGATGGCTTCTTCGCAGTTGGGACTGTCGATCAAGTAGATGTTCCTTTTTTGACAAGAGCTGGTAACTTCACAGTGGATCCGGATAGGAACCTTGTAAATTCTGAGGGACTTCATGTTATGGGCGCTGATGGAGCAGGTCCCGTTATCATTCCAGAGGAAATTGTATCGTTCTCGATTGCTCAAAATGGTGACATTATTGGCGTAAATGCGGATGGTGAAACGATCAATACAGGGCAACGAGTTGGCGTTGTTAAAGTAACCAACCCAGCTGGACTTGAGAAAATCGGTGGAAATTTGTATCAAATGACCGCAAACGCTAATCCAGGGGGTGAGATTGTAGTTGGCTCTGCTGGTGATCCAGCAACGGGAACGGGTACACTCATCTCTGGGCAACTAGAAATGTCCAATGTAGACTTAACTGGTGAATTTACAGAAATGATCATTGCTCAGCGTGGATTCCAAGCGAACTCCAGAATTATTACAACGTCAGATGAAGTGCTTCAAGAAGTTGTTAATCTGAAGCATTAATCAGTAGTTGAATGAAAGAAGGGGGAGCTCTGCTCCCCTTACCCTGATTCAGGAGGAGAACGATGATCTCACTCACTCGTTTAAATGGTAAACCGCTTATCTTGAATGCAATTCTAATTGAGCTTATCGAAGAAACTCCGGATACGATGATTACGTTGACGACAGGCAAGAAAATCACAGTTCTCGAAAAGGCAGAGGTTGTGGTAAGCTTAGTGCGGACCTACATGCAAGATATTGGTTCCGTCCGAGCGACAATACAGTCCAGGGATACGGAGGGTTCATAAGTGTTTAAGAACAAAATATTTATACTCATTGTTTCCATCCTTATTGCTATCACACTAATTCTGACTGCAGCGTTCGTGTTGTGGAACTTTATGGAGAAGAATAATGAATCCACAGATCCTGCAGTGAAGGCTCAGGATGCTGTTGCGAGTGTGAAACCAACAAAAGCGCCATCAGCGGAGACGGTTAAGGCGAATACTTCTATCATTAAGGATATTTTAACGAATTTATCAGGCAGTCAAAATTTTATCAAAATTAGCTTTGCGTTTGAAATGGAAAATTCAAAGGCCAAAGCTGAGTTCGATAGTTTGCTCGATTCAGCCGTTAAGGGAACGATTGTCCAGATTCTTGGCGATATGACGAAAGAGCAAATTGAAGGAAGCAAAGGTTCAGATAGTTTAACTTCTACAATAATGAACAAACTAAACCCATTATTGCATGAAGGTAAAATCAAACAAATTTGGATAACTGATAAAGTGCTGCAGTAACTCATAAATGATTTTGCTTAAAGGAGGTGACTCGAATGGTTGATGTTTTATCGCAAAATGAGATCGATGCCTTGCTAGCTGCGCTGTCCTCCGGGGAAATGGATGCAGATGAACTTAAGAAGGAGGATACTCAGAAGAAGGTAAGGGCTTATGATTTTAAGAGAGCAGTACGCTTCTCTAAAGACCATATTCGTAGCTTAACTCGGATTCATGAAAATTTCGCGCGTTTTTTAACGACATATTTTTCAGCTCAACTGCGTACTTTCGTGCAAATCAGTGTAGTTCAGGTTGAACAATTGCCCTATGATGAATTTATTCGTTCGATCCCGAAAATGACCATTTTGAACATCTTTGAAGCAGAGCCTTTAGAGGGTCGAATGGTACTTGAGGTACATCCCAATGTTGCCTTTGCTATGTTGGATCGATTACTAGGCGGAGCAGGTACGACGCCAACTAAAATTAATGCATTAACCGAGATTGAAACGATCGTTATGGAGCGCATTTTCAGTCGAGCATTTGATAGTTTGCAAGAAGCATGGAAAACTGTTATTGATATTCAACCTCGTTTAGAGGCACTAGAAACGAATCCGCAGTTTATGCAAATTGTTTCTCCCAATGAAACGATTGCATTAATATCGCTGAGCACCAAAATCGGGGACACAACAGGTATGATCAACTTATGTATTCCTCATGTTGTTATTGAACCTATCATGCCTCGGCTTTCTGTACATCACTGGTTTGTTTCCCAGAAGAAAACGAGAGCACCTGAAGAAGTGGAAGCACTTCAATCACGCTTGGAGAAAACCAAGCTACCTCTCATTGCAGAATTGGGATCGTCTGAAATTTCTATCCAAGAGTTCTTAGGTTTAACAATAGGCGATGTAATCCCTCTGCATAAATCCGTCGAAGATTCGCTTCAAGTCAAAGTGGGCGAGAAGCTGAAATATCTCGGAAGCCCTGGTACCGTAAAAGGGAAGATGGCTGTACAAATTACAGAAATCGTGAATGAAGGAGAAGAAGAATATGATGAATAACAGAGATTATTTGTCGCAGGAAGAGATCGACGCTTTATTGAGACAATCATCTGAAGAAAGTTCTGTCTCTTCATTTCATGGGCCTCCGCAAGTAGAAGATTTTTTATCCCCGCTCGAGCAGGATGCACTTGGGGAAATTGGTAACATTACTTTCGGCAGCGCGGCGACAGCGTTATCGACGTTACTGGGCAAAAAAGTAGATATTACGACACCTAAGGTGTCTGTTATCGGTAAAGAAGAATTGGAAGAACAGTTTCCAAGACCTCATGTAGCCGTACATGTGAACTATGTTGATGGTTTCCATGGAATTAACTTACTTGTTATTCAAACCAAAGATGCTCAAGTTATCGCCGATCTTATGATGGGTGGAGATGGCACCGGCGGTGATGAAAATCTAAGCGAAATTCATATCAGCGCGGTACAGGAAGCCATGAATCAGATGATGGGTTCATCAGCTACCTCCATGTCTACCATATTTAATAGATTTGTCAATATCTCTCCACCAGGAATCGACATATTAAATTTGTCGAAAGGAGAAGGAAAACTGCCTGATGAGGACGTATTTATAAAGATATCGTTCCGACTTGCCATTGGCGATCTTATTGATTCCAATATTATGCAGTTATTGCCTGTTCCTTTCGCCAAAGAAATGGTATCGATCTTAATGGGTGGTGGTGATACTGATTCAGAAATGGAAGCTGCACCGGCGGCGCAAGCACCACCAGTAGTAGCTCCACCTGTGCAAGAAGCTCCTAAATCGCAACCAGCACCAATGTATGAGCAACCTGTATACCAACAACCGATGTATGAGCAGCCGATGTATCAGCAACCTCCTATGGGTCAGCCGATGTATCCACCACAACAACCGATGTATCCACCGCAGCAGCCAATGTATCAACAACAACCTCCAGCTGCATATGGTGGTATGCCGAATCGTAATGTGAATGTTCAACCTGTTCAGTTTGGTAATTTGCAATCAGGCTCTTACGCGCAAGCGGATGATACAAACCTGAATTTACTTCTCGATATACCACTTAAGGTAACCGTAGAGTTGGGCAGAACGAATAAGGTGATTAAAGACATCTTAGAACTGTCTCAAGGGTCTATCATTGAATTGGACAAGCTTGCTGGTGAACCGGTAGACATTTTGGTCAATAATAAGTTGATTGCTAAAGGTGAAGTTGTAGTTATCGATGAGAATTTTGGGGTTCGTGTAACTGACATTGTTAATCAATGGGAACGAATTCAAAAATTACAATAATTTAATTTTAGGGGGATATTTTCAATGGCTAACCGTATTCTAATTGTGGATGATGCAGCTTTTATGAGAATGATGATTCGTGATATTTTATCTAAAAATGGGTATGAAGTATGTGGCGAGGCGAATGATGGTGCACAAGCTATCGAAAAATATAAAGAGTTGAAACCAGATCTAATTACGATGGATATCACGATGCCTGAAATGGATGGTATTCAAGCTTTAAAAGAAATCAAAAAAATTGAACCAAATGCGAAAGTAATTATGTGTTCTGCGATGGGTCAACAAGCCATGGTTATTGATGCCATTCAAGCTGGGGCGAAAGACTTCATTGTTAAACCATTCCAAGCTGACCGCGTAATCGAAGCTATTAAAAAGACTCTAGGTTAAACCGTCCGGATTCGGTTGAGTCTTACATAAACCGAAAGGGTTGTTCTTATGAAAAGACTTCAATCGAATAAAGCATACTTAACGATTCTCAGTTTTATGGCTATGTTCTACACAAGTACAGTCGTACATGCGGAAACTGAACCGAATAAAGTTGATCCAATTTCTGACTACCCAGGTTCATTGGGCTCAGGTGACTCACTTTTGATGGTAGTTAAGGTGATTTTAGTTCTTGCCTTTATAATTATTCTTTTTTATGTACTGATGAGATATGTGGCAAAGAAAAATAAAGGTACAATGTTTGGGAACTCGATACGTTCTTTAGGTGGAGTTCCCCTTGGCCAAAACAAATCCATACAAATTGTGGAGATCGGTCATTCCCTCTTCGTTGTTGGCGTCGGTGAGAACATTCAGTTATTGGATAAAATCATTGACGCTGATGAAGTGGCTTATATCTCAGAGCTCTTACAATCCTCACAGGATGATCGAATGGGTTTTGGCACTATAAGCAAGTGGATTAACAAGATACCACGAAAGAAGAACGATATAGAAGAGGAAGTAGAGATTACTTCTTCGTTCCAACAAGTATTTCATGATAAATTAAAGCGTGTAACAGATCGAAATAAGCATGTAGAAGAATGGTTGTCTGATCAAAAACAAACAGATCGGTTGAATGAAGAATGAAAAGAAATAAATTAATCGGCTTAGTACTGCTCACTGTGATATCCATGTTCCTATTGTCATTAACTGCTTCTGCTGCCGAAACTGATCTTACGAATCCGATTCCCGGATTAAACGTCAATATTGGGACGAGCACGGCAACGGGGGGTTCTTCGAATACGGTAACGCTCCTTTTGTTGCTTACGGTATTAAGTCTAGCTCCTTCTATTCTTATTTTAATGACGAGTTTTACACGCATTGTTATTGTATTGGGTTTTGTTCGAACGTCATTAGGAACTCAACAAATGCCACCTAATCAGGTTTTAATCGGACTCGCTCTGTTTTTAACCTTTTTTATTATGTCTCCAACTTTAGGGGAAGTTAATCAAACAGCACTTCAACCGTACTTAAAAGGTGAAATCAATCAAACGCAGGCTTTTCAGACGGCATCACTGCCCATGAAGAAGTTTATGTTTAAACATACGCGCCAGAAGGATTTGAAGCTGTTTCTCGACTATTCTAAAGCCAAAGCGCCAACTGGTGTTGAAGACATACCTCTCACTTCACTAGTACCTGCCTATGCCATAAGTGAATTAAAATCTGCTTTCCAAATGGGATTCATGATATTTATTCCGTTTTTGGTGATAGATATGGTTGTATCCAGTACATTAATGGCGATGGGGATGATGATGCTCCCGCCCGTGATGATTTCACTTCCATTCAAAATCCTTCTTTTTATTCTTGTAGATGGTTGGTATCTTGTGGTGAGATCGTTACTCTTAAGCTACGGTTAAAGACCAAGATATCGGAGGTAATCTAGATGGGTTCGGAGTTTGTAATACGAATTGCTGGCGAGGCTGTATATACCGTTCTTAAGGCTAGTGCGCCAATGCTGCTTATTGGATTAATCGTTGGTTTGGCTATTAGTATTTTTCAAGCGACGACACAGATTCAAGAGCAAACACTTGCCTTTGTTCCGAAAATTGTTGCAGTATTGCTTTCCATCCTTATCTTCGGATCATGGATTATGAATACATTAGTTGATTTTACCTTTAATCTACTCAACAATCTTTACAAATTCGTTGGTTAGGTTGTGAGTGAAATGCCAACAATTATTCAAGCGATCCCTATTTTTCTGCTTATTTTTTGTCGAATTACATCATTTTTTGTCGTGGTTCCAATTCTTTCTTCCAGAAATATTCCAATGATGTTCAAAGTGGGGCTCTCTGTATTTATATCATTGATTATTTTGGCAACATTGGGGATGGAGAAGTCCATGCCAATTGATGGTGTATATGTACTGTTGATTATTCGTGAGATGCTAATTGGTATCATTTTAGGTTTCCTCGCTTATCTGTTTTTCACCGTAGTCCAAACGGCGGGTTCATTTATGGATATGCAAATTGGATTCAGTATGGCGAGCGTCATTGATCCTTTATCAGGTGCTTCAACACCGATGCTAGGTAATCTGAAATATATGATTGCAGTCTTGTTGTTTTTGTCCTTTGACGGTCATCATTACTTGATCAGAGCAATCATTGACAGTTACAAATGGGTGCCAATTGATAACGCATTATTTAGTCGCATCTATGATGGACAAATCTCAGATTTTTTATTTAAATCACTTTCCAAGATGTTTTACCTGTCATTCCAACTCGCTGCTCCCATAGTAGCTGCTTTATTTCTAACTGATTTAGGTTTAGGACTCCTGACAAGAGTTGCACCGCAATTCAATATTTTTGTAATCGGCGCACCTCTTAAAATGATTCTTGGATTTTTCCTGCTTGTTATTGTATTCCCAGAGTTAATTTCACAATTTCAGCAATTGTTTGGAACTATGTTTGACTATATGGAGCAAATGCTTCATATTATGGGCGGTTCGCCGCAGACAACACTTAAGTAGGAGGAGAGCCGTGTCCCAACAACTTCGTTTACAGCTTGATTTACAATGGTTTGCTGGGGAAAAAACGGAGCCTGCTACTGCAAAGAAAAGACAGGATGCCAGAAAAAAGGGCCAAGTTGCAAAAAGTATGGACTTGCCCGCGGCTTCCATTTTACTTTTTTCATTCGTGGCTTTTCTAATGTTTGGTTCTTTTATGAAAGGAAGGATTATTCATATCTTCCGGGATGTATATGCGAATCAATTAGGCATGAATGTAACAGTAGGGAACGTACAAGTGTTATTCACGGATTTAACGATACAAGGATTGATCATTCTGGCCCCAATTTTTCTACTGGTAGTTCTGATCGCTTTTATAGCGAACTATGCGCAAATTGGTTTTATGTTTATCGGTGAGCCCTTGATGATGAAGTTTGACAAGATTAATCCAATCAGTGGTTTTAAACGGATTTTTTCGATGCGAACAGTGGTGGATTTTTTAAAGTCGACTTTGAAAATGTTAATCATCGGTTATGCGGTTTATACCACGTTGATGGGGCAAAAAGCTAGATTATTGGGGTTAGGCCACACGCCTTTGGAAAGTACATTTTCATTTATTGCTTCGGTTACGTTAAGCTTAGGAATAAAAATCGGGGCTATTCTGATTGTACTAGCTATTTTTGATTTTATTTATCAGAAATACGAACATGAGAAAAGTCTCAAAATGTCCAAACAGGATATTAAGGATGAGTATAAGAAAAGTGAAGGCGATCCTCTTATCAAAGGGAAGATCCGTGCCAAACAACGTCAAATGGCCATGCAACGCATGATGCAGGAAGTTCCTAAGGCCGATGTTATCATTACCAACCCAACTCACTTCGCAGTTGCCTTGAAATATGATGCCAAAAATATGCAGGCTCCTACAGTAATTGCAAAAGGGGCAGATTATGTTGCATTAAAAATTAAAGAAGTCGGCAAACAAAATGGCGTTATGACGATGGAAAATAAGCCGCTTGCTCGAGCGATTTTTGCACAGGTGGAAATTGGTGATGCCATTCCAGCAGATCTATTCCAAGCTGTGGCAGAAGTACTAGCGTATGTATATAAGATGAAGGGTAAGACGAATTAACGTAGAGGGAGGTGCAATCTGATGAAAATCAAGGATTTATTAGTTTTAGTCGGTATTATTGGCATCGTGTTGATGATGATTGTACCTGTTCCGATCCCTTTGCTGGACTTTTTACTTATTATTAATATTTCCATAGCATTAATGATTATTTTGGTTGCTATGAATACACAAGAAGCGCTTCAGTTCTCTATTTTCCCTTCTTTGCTACTGATTACAACACTCTTTCGATTAGCATTAAACGTGTCAACAACACGTAATATTTTGGCGCATGCTGAAGCAGGCGACGTGGTCAGAACTTTTGGTTCATTTGTTGCGCAGGGCAATATCGTCGTGGGATTCGTTGTGTTTCTCATCCTTGTCTTAGTGCAATTTATCGTTATTACCAAAGGTTCTGAGCGCGTGGCCGAGGTAGCGGCAAGGTTTACCTTAGACGCAATGCCCGGCAAGCAAATGAGTATTGATGCCGATTTGAATGCTGGTTTAATCAATGAGGTTCAAGCAAGAGAAAGACGACAAAAGATTGAGCGTGAGGCAGATTTTTATGGAGCCATGGATGGTGCCAGTAAATTTGTCAAAGGCGATGCGATAGCCGGGATTATTATCCTTGTTATCAATCTAATTGGTGGATTTATCATTGGGATGACCATGAAGGGGATGGATTTTCAAGAGGCACTGCAAACTTTCTCGATCCTAACAATTGGTGACGGGTTGGTCAGCCAAATCCCTGCACTATTAATTTCAACTGCAGCAGGTATCATTGTTACTCGCGCATCATCTGAGGGTAATTTAGGTCATGATATTACAAAACAATTAACGGCTCAACCTAAATTGTTGTATATCGTTGCCGGCACTTTAGTTGTTTTAGGTACTTTTACTCCGATCCATTGGTTTACAACGTATCCGATAGCTGGCTTATTGGTGTATGCCGCATTTAAAATGCAAAAGAATTTGGATCGTGAAGCGATTAAAGAAGAGCAATTGGTGGAAGAGCAGCAGATTGAGGAAGTTCGAAGTCCAGAAAGTGTTATTTCCTTACTACAAGTTGATCCGATCGAGTTTGAGTTTGGCTATGGACTAATCCCTCTTGCAGATACGCAGCAGGGCGGTGACTTATTAGATCGGATTATTCTCATACGTCGTCAATGTGCATTGGAGCTTGGAGTCGTAGTTCCTGTTATTCGAATTCGCGATAATATCCAATTAAGACCCAATGAGTATATCATCAAAATTAAAGGCAATACAGTTGCACGCGGCGAACTACTTTTAAATCACTATCTGGCCATGAGTCCAGGTTTTGATGATGATTCGATATCAGGTATTGAAACTACAGAACCAGCATTCGGTTTACCAGCAATTTGGATTGATGAAGTAAACAAAGAACGAGCAGAACTATCTGGCTATACTGTCGTAGATCCACCGTCCGTTGTGGCCACGCATTTAACTGAAATTATCAAGAAACATATTCATGAGCTACTGGGTCGTCAGGAAACGAAGGCGCTTATCGAAAATGTAAGAGAGTCATATCCTGCGCTTGTTGATGATCTAATCCCTTCCGTACTAGCTGTTGGAGATATTCAGAAAGTTCTATCCAAACTATTACGTGAGAAAATATCAGTTCGTGACTTGGTCACAATCTTAGAAACTCTTGCGGATTATGGTACGTACACGAAAGATCCTGAGATTTTAACTGAGTATGTGAGGCAGTCACTATCAAGACAAATCACGCAACAGTTTACTTCACATGGAGATTCACTCAAAGTAATTACGGTAGGTCCTTCGGTGGAGAAAAAAATTGCAGATTCTGTGCAACAATCAGATCAAGGCAGCTATTTGGCGTTAGATCCTTCATCATCACAAATTATTTTTCATCGTGTAACGGAGCAAGTTACGAAATTAATCCAATCAGGGCAGCAACCAGTCATTTTAACTTCACCAACAATTCGGATGTATGTTAGACAGCTTTTAGAACGAACACTGCAAGATATACCCGTACTTTCGTATAGCGAATTAGAGCCTAGCGTTGAAATCCAAAGCATGGGGGTAGTCAATTTATGAGAGTAAAAAGATATGTTGTTGATTCCATGCCAGATGCTTTGCAAAAAATTCGGACGGATCTTGGCAAGGATGCGGTGATTCTGAATACGAAAGAAATTCGGACCGGCGGTTTTCTTGGTATGTTTGGAAAGAAGAAAATAGAAGTCATTGCCGCAATTGACGCTGCTAATGCGAAACCTGCGCCTGCTCCCCAACGAGTAGCGCCACAGATGCCACCGCAGCCTAAGGTGAATAGTCAGGTAGCTCCACTTAAAACTAGTTTTCAATCAGATTTTCCAGATGTACCTGATGTAATAGCACCTGTGGCAATGATGAGCGAGCCAGTAACAGTAAGTGCCATTCCTCAACCAGAGAGAGTTGTGAATCCTGCAGCGCATCAAGCCTATTCACCTTCTTCTGTTCAATCAGCAGCGAGGGCGTCGGTAAAAGATGACCAAGTAATGGATGAGCTCAAACAAATGAAAGAAATGATGAAGAAGCTTACACAAGTGAACGACGGGGATAAGCTTCCTGAAGCGTTACAAACGCTTGAGCAAAGACTCTATGACCAAGAAGTGAACCCAACACTTGTACGACAGATTATGGATGAAGTTATGGCGGATTTTCAACTTGCGGATGAACCTGTTACAGAAGAAACAGCTCATCAACTTGTTCGTTCGAAATTAGGAGAGATTCTACAAACGGATCATAGTAAGCATATATCTACACAAACTCGCGTTGTTCATTTCGTTGGCCCTACTGGTGTTGGTAAAACAACCACGATAGCCAAGTTGGCCGCGGAGCAAGTATTGAAATACCATCGTAAAGTTGGATTCATTACTTCAGACACTTATCGGATTGCTGCGATTGAGCAGCTGAAAACATATGCAACCATTTTAAATGTGCCACTTGAAGTTGTATTTTCACCGCAGGATTTGACGAAAGCCTTTCAAAATCTAGCAGAATGCGACATCATTTTCATGGATACGGCAGGACGTAATTTCCGTAACGAAATGTATGTTTCAGAATTGAATTCATTACTGAAGACACAAGGGAATAGTGAAACGATACTAGTATTAAGTTTAACGACCAAATATCGTGATTTACGAGCGATTACGAATAATTTTAGTAAATTCAAATTGGACAAAGTGCTCTTTACCAAAATGGATGAAACGGATTCCTATGGCGCCATTTTGAATGTTGTTCATGAGTTTTCTCTCAAGCTTTCGTATGTGACAACTGGGCAAAGTGTACCCGATGATATTACGGAAATGAATGAGTGGCAAATCATTGATTTGTTATTGGAGGAGCCTAGAACATGAAGGATCAAGCAGAAGGGTTGCGGAATCTGGTTCAAACACAAGGGGATAAAGGCACAAGAACAACCAGGATTATTACCGTAACCAGTGGAAAAGGTGGTGTAGGTAAATCCAATTTTACGCTAAACTTCGCTTTATCACTGCAGTCTTTGGGTTACAAGGTGCTTGTATTCGATGCAGATATTGGACTCGCGAACATTGATGTATTAATGGGTGTATCTTCAACGTATAGTCTATATCACTTGCTAAAGAAGGATAAGACGATTTGGGAAATCATCCAAAAGGGATCAAATGATTTGGAGTTCATCGCGGGTGGATCTGGTTTTAATGACCTACTGCGATTAACGGAAGAAGAGTTAGATTATTTTGCGGAACAAGTTATGCAATTGAATGGCTATGTGGATTTTATTATTTTCGATACAGGGGCAGGCCTGTCCAAAGAAACGCTAAAATTCATACTTGCGGCTGAAGAAGCCATCGTAGTTACGACTCCTGAACCGACATCCATTACAGATGCCTATGCCATTATTAAAATGGTGAATTCAATGGGCCACGATGTTGCATTTAAACTAGTTATTAATCGTGTTACAGATGCGCGAGAAGGCAAGCAGACAGCGGACAAAATTTCTTTAGTAGCTAAACAATTTCTGAATATTCATATTCCAACCTTAGGGTTTGTTGATGATGATCCAGTTGTTTCTAAAGCAGTGAAAAGACAAATTCCTTTCTCAATTGCATTTCCTTATTCAACGGCAACTAAGAGCATCAAAACGCTTACCGACAATTATATTAAGGGATATCGCGTTATTGAAACGCCATCAACGGGTGTCAAGAGCTTTTTAAATAAAATGTTGAAACTTTTGAAATAGGAATTTTGAAAAACGTGTCGAATAAGCAGATAGAGGAGGGAAGCAGCTTGGCAATATATAACATTCTTGTCGTAGATGACTCCGTCTTTATGCGAAAAATAGTAAGTGATTTAATTTCAGAGAATCCGCAATTTAAAGTCATTGGTACTGCTAAGAATGGTCAAGAAGCAATTGAACAAGTTAAGCTGCTTCGACCAGATGCTGTCACAATGGATATCGAAATGCCTGTTATGAATGGATTGGATGCGCTTAAACACATCATGGAAGAGCAGCCAACTCCCGTTATCATGCTGAGCTCCTTAACGCAAGAGGGCGCTTCTGAGACGATTCGAGCTTTGGAGTTGGGGGCAGTAGACTTTATTCGAAAGCCATCGGGTTCCATCTCTCTGGATTTGTATAAAGTTAAGCTATTGCTGCATGAGAAATTGCTTATGGCAGTACGTTCAAAAATGAGTGTCAACCAACCAGCAAGCGTGCAATCACCTGTAGTAAAAGTTAATCCCTTGTCATTGAGATCTAAGATGATGAAAGACAATTTGAAACAAGCCGATTCGGTTGCTCAGACTATCACAACTACGACACATTTTAGTCATTTAGTAGCCATAGGGACTTCAACCGGTGGTCCGAGAGCCTTACATCAAGTTATTTCCAATATTCCTGCAGGATTTCCAGCACCAATTTTAATTGTTCAACATATGCCGCCTAACTTTACCAAATCACTAGCTCAACGTTTGAATGATATTTCTCAAATTAGGGTTGTTGAAGCTGCTGATGGAGAAGTCCTTCAAACGGCGACTGCTTATGTGGCCCCGGGTGGATGGCATATGGTTATTCACAAAGATCCGAACCGAACGTACAAAATTCGATTAACCAAAGATGAACCTGTTTCAGGTCATCGACCCTCAGTAGATGTGATGTTTGAATCTTTACTAAACATGAATGAGTTAAAACGACATGTCGTTTTGATGACAGGAATGGGAAGTGATGGAGCCAAAGGGATGCTTTCTTTGAAACAATCGGGGGCAACCACAACGATTGCTGAAGCAGAAGAAACTTGTGTCGTATATGGGATGCCAAGAGCCGCTGTTGAAAATCAAGCTGCAATGCATGTATTACCTCAGCAAGAAATTGCGGTTCGTTTATCTAGATGTGTACAGAATGAAATGAATTGAAGCAAACAAGGGGTACTGATGATTCTATTGGAGGTGTGTGGTAGTGGAACTTAGTCAATATTTATCGATGTTTATCGATGAATCCAAAGAGCATTTGCAATCATTGAATGAAAATCTTCTTAATTTAGAAAGTAATCCGAAAGATATAAGTATAGTACATAACATTTTTCGTTCAGCACATACGTTAAAAGGGATGTCTGCAACAATGGGGTTCGAGGACATCGCAGCTCTTACACATGACATGGAAAATGTGCTTGACCTTGTCCGTAATAGCAAACTAGATATGGATCCTTACATATTTGATTGTATTTTCAAAAGTTTAGATTCCTTGGAATCCATGGTTGAAGATATCATTCAAGGAGGGACAGGTAAAGCGGATGTCAGTCCAATTGTTACCTCTCTTAGATCCATCGTGACAGGGGACTACAAAAAAGCCCCAGCTGTTACAACTACAGTTGCAGTAAAAGAACCAGCCAAAGGCATTGAAGTGGATGAGTTTCAATACTCAATTCTTCAACAATCGATCGATTCAGGCTTTCTAGTTTTCTATATCGAAGTTAGCGTCAATGAAAACTGTGTCTTAAAAGCTGCACGTGCTTACATGGTATTCGATGCTATGGAAAGAATGGGCGAAATTATTAAGTCGACGCCTTCCGTGCAAGAAATTGAGCAAGAGAAGTTTGATCGCTCGTTCTCATTGTACTTTATCTCCAAAGTTGATCAAGCAACGTTAGAGAAAGAAATTTTAAATGTTTCTGAAATTGCTTCTGCTGTTATTATAACCGTGGATACAGAATCTCTTGCAGAATTATCCCGACCGATTGCAGAGATTGAAACAGCTCGTCAAGAAATCGCTGCTGCTGTTGCGACTACAGTGCCTACAATTGATGTAGCTGCACCCAAAGCTTCAGAACCAGCTGTGAATCCAGGTGCTGCTAAACCAGCCGCAGGTGGGGCTCCAGTTGCAAGCCGCACGATTCGTGTAGATATTGAGCGTTTAGATACACTGATGAATTTATTCAGTGAACTGTTGATCGATCGTGTTCGACTCGAGCAATTAGCGAGTGAAGTGAAACGGAATGATTTGACCGAGACCGTAGAACATATGTCCCGTGTCAGCAGTGATTTGCAAAATATCGTTCTGAAGCTTCGCATGGTTCCTGTAGATTCAGTATTTAATCGATTCCCTCGTATGATCAGAGATCTTGCTAAATCGTTAGACAAGAAAGTAGATCTAGTGATAACAGGTGCTGATACTGAATTAGATCGTACCGTTATCGATGAAATCGGTGATCCTTTAGTCCATTTATTGCGAAATGCAGTTGATCACGGAATTGAATCGATCAGTGAGCGTTTAGCCGTTGGTAAACCAGAACAAGGCACGATTCAACTTCGCGCATTCCACAGCGGGAATCATGTTTTTATTGAAATCGAAGAAGACGGTAAAGGGATTTATCGAGATAGAGTTTTGAAAACTGCTTTGAAAAATGGTCTCGTTACAGCAGAACAAGCAGCTAAATTAACAGATCATGAAGTGTATAATTTGCTCTTCGCATCAGGATTTAGTACGGCGGAGAAAATTTCAGATATATCTGGTCGTGGTGTAGGCTTAGATGTCGTGAAGACAAAAATTCAGATGCTTGGCGGACATGTTCAAGTAGATTCTAAACCAGGCTTTGGAAGTAAGTTTTCCGTTCAGTTGCCACTGACACTCTCCATCATCTCGGCGATGTTAGTACGTTTGGGCAGTGAGAAATATGCGATTCCATTATCCTCCATTGTGGAAACGTCAGCCATTCAGAAGTCGCAAATCCGCAACATCCAAGGTACTAAGATGATTGATTACCGCAAAACGGTTATCCCATTATTGTCCCTGAGCACATTATTTCAAGTTCCTGATTTTAACGAGGAATTGGAAGAAGAAACAGAAATCGTTGTTGTTCGCAAAGGCGATAAGCAAGTAGCACTTATGGTGGACGAATTTATTGGTCAACAAGAAATCGTGTTAAAAACACTAGGTAAATATTTAACAGGGATTTTCGCAATTTCTGGAGCAACCATTCTGGGGGATGGACAAGTTGCTTTGATCATTGATCCTAATGCATTGATTAAATAAACCATATTCGATTAAAGCTGATGCTTACGAAGTCAGTTTTCTAACGAAAACTTTAAGGAGGATTTGACAATGGGAGAAGAAAAGAAAGTTATTGTCTTCGCACTTGGATCGGAAGAGTATGGTGTAGAAGTAGAAAAAGTTAGAACGATTGAAAGAATGCAACCAATGACTCGCGTACCTAAAGCACCAGAATTTATTAAAGGTGTTATTAATTTGCGTGGTATTGTAATTCCAATTATTGATCTACGCGCTAGATTTGGACTTGAAGAAGTAGCAAGTACGGATGCAACTCGTATTATTATCGTTTCTGCGGCAGAATTTGAAGTAGGTTTGATTGTTGACTCGGCTAATGATGTTATTGATGTCGATACAGATAATATTAATACACCGCCAGAAGTAGTTGGTGGCATTAAAGCGAAATACTTGGATGGAATCGCTCGTGTAGGCGAGAGTCGATTATTAGTTCTTCTAAACCTAGAGCAAGTTTTGAATCGTAGTGAAATTCAGCAGCTTGAAAGATTTGAGGAATAGCTTGTGGACGTTTTTAGCCAATTACAGGATTTTCAATTAGATGTGCTTAAGGAAGTAGGTAATATTGGCGCAGGGCACGCAGCGACTGCGCTTTCTACCTTACTAGATAAGCCGATTGATATGTTGGTTCCAAAAGTAAGAATGTTGCCTTTCGAAGAAATTTGCGAAAGCGTCGGCGGGGCTGAGACAGTCGTACTAGCCATCTTCTTACGTGTTGAAGGGGATGCCCCGGGAAATATGTTTTTCATTCTTGACTTGGATGCTGCCAAAAACATGCTTCATGATTTGGTTGGTTTATCCTTAACGGATCATGAAGAGTATTCAGAGTTAGAATTATCAGCACTGAATGAAATTGGAAACATACTTGCCGGTTCTTATTTATCCTCGCTTGCTGATTTTACGAATTTAAATATGCAGCCGACGGTTCCAGCGCTGGCGATCGACATGGCTGGTGCAATTTTAAGCTATGGTTTATTGCAATTTGGTCAAATGGGAGACCAGGCTCTTCTCATTGATACTAAATTTTTGGAAGGGGAGAATGAAGTGCAAGGGCACTTTTTCTTAATCCCTGATCCTGAATCGTTTGGTAAAATCTTTTCGGCATTAGGGGTAGTCTCTCCATGACGCTAGAAAACTTAATTAAAGTAGGTATGGCTGACTTGAATGTTGCTCATCAAATTGGCGTTTTGAAGACAACAGGATTAGGTTCATGTGTAGGCGTTACCCTATACGACAGCCGATCAAAAGTAGCAGGAATGGCTCATGTCATGCTGCCTTCATCTGAAATAGCGCGAGAAGGTTCATTGAATATAGCGAAGTACGCAGATACGGCTATTCCAGAGCTAATTTCAAGAATGGAAAAGCTAGGAGCCAATATAAGTAAGCTTGAAGCCAAGTTGGCTGGTGGTGCTCAAATGTTTGCTTTTGCCGGAAATAATGATACGATGAGAATTGGACCGAGGAATGTAGAATCTTGTAAAGAAATGTTGAATCGTTACAAGATTCCTATTCTGGCAGAGGATACAGGAGCTAATTATGGCCGCACGATTGAGTTCTTTAGTGCGACAGGGATCCTCCAGATCCGTAGTGTTCAATTAGGAGTAAAGGAAATTTAATGATGATTGGTACTATTCGAATTAATCTCATTGTAGCTTTGTTAGCTGGAATTTTTACGTTTGCCTTATCGATAGGCAATAATTTATTCTTGTCATCCTGTATCAAAGCAGGATACAGCTTTCTCATTTTATTCGTTGTCACATTTGGATTTAGATGGGTCTTAGGGTTATTAATTGGACCTGTTTCTTCATTAGAGGATTCATTACTCGAGAACTCCTCATCCGGGGTTGGTCAGAACTTAGATCTAAGTACACCCGATGAGGATGAAGAAACACGCCAATTACTGAAATCTAACCACACGAATCAGACGAAAGATGCACAATCTAATGATATGCAGTTTTCACCATTGAATCCACCTAAGCTAGTCACCAAGAATAATTTGGACCCTGAACAACTGGCGGGTGCCTTGAGGCGAATGTCTGAAGATTAAGGATGGTGTATCATTAATCATGATTGATCAAAAGCAAGTTCAGCTTGCAAATATTGATTTATGGAAACAGTGGAAAGAACAAGGTGTTATTGCGGCTAGACAAGCTCTAATAGAGAACTACTTACCATTAGTGGAGTATGTCTCAGGCAGGTTAGCCATTGGTCTTCCCAAAAGTGTCTCCAAAGATGACTTATCTAGCTTTGGAGTTATGGGATTAATTGATGCTATTGAGAAGTTTGATTATGCAAGAGGCTTACAATTTGAAACTTATGCTTCTTGGAGAATTCGCGGGTCAATCATTGATGGCTTACGTCAAGGGGATTGGGTTCCAAGGTCAGTTAGAGAAAAAGCTAAAAAAGTAGAAGACGCTTATCAAAAGCTCGAACAACAATATCTTCGATCAGTTACAGATTCGGAGATAAGTACTTTTTTACAAATTAGCGAGCAAGATTTTCAACAAATGTTACAGGATATCTCTGTTACGACCATATGTTCGATTGATGACCCCATACGCGAAGAAGAGTCAGAGACTAGATTATCCCTTATCGTGGATGAGAAAGCCAAGAACCCAGAATCTCAAGTAAACGAGTTTTATTTGAAAGAATCCTTGGCAAAAGCGATAGATCGCTTGACAGAAAAAGAAAGAACTGTTGTTTCACTATTTTATTTTGAAGAGTTATCATTAAGTGAAATTGCAGAGGTCATGTGTTTATCACCATCGCGTATTTCTCAATTGCACTCTAAAGCGATCTTAAGACTTAAAGGTGTACTCGGACGATTTAAAAATCAACTTTTTCAAGATAATTAAACTTATTCTGAAAGTATGGAAAGGTGGTATGTCCGTGAGTGAAGGGAACATGCCTTTGGATTTCTTCATAAGTATTACAGTGTCAGATGACAAGTTATCTGCTCATTTACTTATCAGTAATACTGAAGATACGTTTAAAGTCTCAATTGGGCAATTATTAGATCTGGTTCAAAAAAATCGCATTATTCATGGAGTAAATCAAGTAGTGCTTGCAGAAATTGCAGCAAATCCTAAATCTTTTTCTCATAAAAAGACTCTAATTGCAACGGGAACTAAACAGGTAGATGGTCAAAATGGATATATTAAATTATCTTTTGACGTCGATGACAACGAAAAAAAACCCTTGGAGCTGGAAGACGGCCGGGTCAATTATAAAGAAGTCGTATCCATTCATAATGTTAGAAAAGGGCAATTGATTGGTCAACGCTTTTTAGCTACAGGCGGCACACCTGGTCGTGCTGTTACTGGTGAAACGCTTTTTTCAAAAACAGGTAAAGAAGCTAGATTCAAAGTAGGTAA
The DNA here is from genome assembly GCF_052115445.1 of Paenibacillus sp. 2RAB27. Classification (NCBI taxonomy): domain Bacteria; kingdom Bacillati; phylum Bacillota; class Bacilli; order Caryophanales; family Paenibacillaceae; genus Paenibacillus; species Paenibacillus sp. 2RAB27. The sequence goes on along the minus strand of NZ_JBFRGR010000019.1, from coordinate 27,097 downwards.
AAATGTTGTAACTGATGCTGATCAGATGGGGCTATACGCAACGATTGATGGCATGGTAGTCCGTACGGATCGAGATAAAATAAACGTATTCCCTGTGTACGAGATTAATGGGGATGTCGATTATAATATTGGTAACATTGACTTTATCGGTACAGTTGTTGTTAGAGGGAATGTTCTACCTGGGTTCAAAATTCGAGCAGCTGGAGACATTCGTGTGACTGGTGGAGTTGAAGCCGCGGAGCTTGAAGCAGAAGGATCGATTGAAATTTCGGCAGGTATTGTAGGGCAAAATAAAGCTTTGATCAAAGCTGGTAAGAATGTGAAGAGCTCATTCATCCAGGATGCCACGATTGAAGTTTCTGGTGATCTAAACGTTTCCCAAAGTATCATGCATTCGACGGTTAGAGCGGGTAGAAGTGTCAATTGTGTGGGTGCAAAAGGTTTAATCGTAGGCGGGACCATTCAAGCTGGAGAACGCGTTACGGCTAGAACAATTGGGAATTCAATGTCAACAGCAACTGTAATTGAAGTAGGGGTTCTGCCTGAATTGCGGAATGAAATGATTCAACTTCGTAATCAACTAAGATCACTGAGTGAGAATATGGAAAAAACGAGTAAAGCGCTTACTTTGTTGGATCAATTAGCTGCTGCGGGCCAGCTCAGTCCTGATAAACTTGCCATGCGTATTAAACTTAATAATACGAAGAAGCAGTCTGTGGACGAACAAGTATCGATCAAGGAACGGATTTTGGAAATCGAGAAATCTCTTGAGGATTCTGAGAATGCTAAGGTTCAAGTTATTTCGACGATTTATGGTGGTACCAAAATTGTCATTGGTCGTTACACAAAATTTATTAAAGATCCAACGAACCGAATGACATTCCGATTAAGTGAAGGCGATATTGTCATGAGTGCAAATGTGTAAGTGAGGAGGGAGTAGACGATGAGTTTCAAAGCCATCGATTTACAATTCGCTGTACACAAGAATGATGAGGCTGGTATAAAGCAGAATCAATTGATGCAGAAGCCGCGGCAAGATGGAACGATTTTAGAAAATCAAGCTGTACAAACAACGGAACGTGACCGAGGACGGGCAAGCAAACTTGAAGAGAGTGGGCGCGCTGATATCTTGGATCGACGTGAACAGAAAAAAACGCAAATGGGTAAAGGTAAGACAAGAGGGCAATTAAATAATCTTACTAAGGATCCGGAACACCAACCGGACCATCCCTATAAAGGTCATCATATTGACTTCTCCCTCTAACTTGCTATAGGAAAAGGTGAACTTTATGGTTATGCAGCCGGTGCTCTATGTCATCCTTCTCGGTCTTGTGATGATTGTTTATGCGAGATTTATACCGAAGGAACCAACGACGGCTTCATCCGCAAATGCTACGGTAGTGCAGGAAATCGAAGATACAATAGAACATTTCGCCGCTGAGATGGATGAACAGAATCAAGCGATGCTTGATCTATTTTCAAAGACAAAGCAAGATTATGAAGTAGAGCTTGCTAAGTTAGCTGGCCGTTTGGAAACCTTGGAGCGACAAAAACACGAGCTGTCCAAAGAACTTACGACTCTTCATGTGAGTCAGCCACCAGTTCTTTCTCCGGCGGAGATGCTGAGTGCTCTGAACGCTCCTAATCATGGTATTCCTGCATCTGTACATGTAATCGAAACTGCTCCTGATCCTCTACCTGAGGAGCCAGTCTATGTGGGTTTAAGTATGAAGAGCAGATATTCTGAACTATTTACTTTACATGATCAAGGGAAAAGCGTGGAGGCAATAGCCAAAAAGCTTAGTATGAATAAAGGCGAGGTCAGTTTGATCCTTCAACTTTCGAGACAGGAGGAACGGACCCGTGTTTAAAAATAGAGCCTTAGTTACTGGTATTGGGGTAGGTATTATTATTGGCGCTATGCTTCTTCAAGTGATGCTGATTCGTCCAAGTAGCCCGAGCAAGTCAGGAATATCTTTGGAGGAGATGGATCCTCAGAAGCTCAAGGAAGAGGCCTCTAAATACTATTTGGTACTTGAGAAAAATGTGAAAATGTACACCCAAGCCGAATTGGATGCTGCTGTGCAGAAAAAAGTCAAAGACGAAGCCGATAAGCTAGCTTCGACGAAGCCGCAAGAAACGCCTAAATCGACTGCTCCCGCGGCAGTTACATCTTCAAAGATCGTCATCTATGTCCAACCCAATTTAGATGCAACGGCGGTTGCTGAGCTTCTTGTGAAGTCCGGTGTAATTACAGATCGCAAGGCGTTTGTAACCGAACTCGATAAGCAAGGCGGAAACACGAAGATTCAAGTTGGCTATCATGTATTTGAAGGTTTTATGGACACGCAGACAGTGGTGACGAACCTTATTACTTCGCAATAGAATTTCAGACTAAAGGATCTTCTTAGAGAGATCTTTTTTTGTTTGCTTATACATAAACTATCCAATTCAAGGGAAGAATGACATTCAGCATAAAAGGTTGCACCTTGTTTTCAGTTGTGGTATATTTATTCACGGTGTTAAAAACTCACGCCCGTCAATTTGCATAACGGTGCTTACTTCGGTAGGTTTTATGCAAAGATGCGAGGGGCGGCGGATACCAAATAAACCATTTAGAGGAGGGATTGGGGATGGCAGTTATCTCCATGAAACAGCTTTTAGAAGCTGGCGTACATTTCGGTCACCAAACACGTCGTTGGAACCCGAAAATGGACAAGTATATCTTTACTGAAAGAAACGGTATTTACATCATCGATCTTCAAAAAACGGTTAAAAAAGTTGAGGAAGCTTACAACTTTGTTAAATCCGTATCCGAAGACAATGGTACAATCCTTTTCGTAGGAACTAAGAAACAAGCCCAAGATTCCGTTGCTGAAGAAGCAGAACGTTGTGGCATGTACTTCATCAACCAACGTTGGTTGGGTGGTACATTGACTAACTTCCAAACAATTCAAAAACGTATTGATCGTTTGAAAACTCTTGAAAGATGGGAAGAGGATGGCACTTTCGAAGTTCTTCCTAAGAAAGAAGTTATCATTCTTCGCAAAGAGAAAGAGCGTCTTGAGAAATTCCTAGGCGGAATCAAGAACATGAAAGGTTTGCCAAGTGCACTTTTCATTATCGATCCTCGCAAAGAGCGTATTGCTGTAGCAGAAGCTCGTAAATTGGGTATCCCAATCGTTGGTATCGTTGATACAAACTGCGATCCAGACGAAATTGATTACGTGATTCCAGGTAACGATGATGCGATTCGCGCAGTTAAATTGTTAACAGCGAAAATTGCTGATGCAGTTATCGAAGCACACCAAGGCGAGCAAACAACAGCTTAAATTATAGCAATGTGAAAAGGGTGGTTGGAAGGTGTAACAGCCTGTCACCACCCTTTTTTTAAAGAATAAACTAGTGTTACATATAAAAATAAACATTTAACAGGAGGTTTCTTCTAATGGCAGTTACAGCAGCACAAGTAAAAGAGTTACGTGAAAAAACAGGTGCAGGTATGTTAGATTGCAAAAAAGCACTTGAAGAAGCAAACGGCGATATCACAAAAGCGGGTGAACTTCTTCGTGAGAAAGGTCTTTCTGCAGCAGCTAACAAAGCTGGACGTATTGCTACAGAAGGCGCTGTAGAATCTTATATCCACGCTGGTGGTAAAGTTGGCGTTCTTGTTGAGATCAACTGTGAAACTGACTTCGTTGGTAAAACAGAGCAATTCAGAACGTTCTGCAGAGACATTGCTATGCATATCGCAGCAGCAAACCCATCGTATGTTCGTCGTGAAGAAGTTCCAACAGAAGCTTTGGAAAAAGAAAAAGAAATTCTTCGTAACCAAGCTTTGAACGAAGGCAAACCAGAGAAAATCATCGACAAAATGGTTGAAGGTCGTATTGGTAAATACTACGAAGAGTTCTGCTTAATGGAGCAAGCATTCATTAAAGACCCAGACAAAACAATCGACCAATTGTTGAACGAGAAAATCGCTGCAATCGGCGAGAACATCTCCATTCGTCGTTTCGTTCGTTTCGGACTTGGTGAAGGTCTTGAGAAAAAACAAGAAAACTTTGCGGAAGAAGTTATGTCCCAAGTTAAACTATAATAGGTATTTAAAAAGTTGGAACACTTGGTGTTCCTTCTTTTTTAGCCCTTAAAGACATGGAGTTATGCATGGAAACGGAGGTCATACAAGTTGGGTCAACCTTTTTATAAAAGAATAGTGCTTAAATTGAGCGGCGAAGCTTTAGCCGGACAGCAGGGATATGGTATTGATTCAGAAGTGATTACCTCCATTGCTCAACAAGTGAAGGATGTTGTAGAGTTAAATGTGGAAGTTGCTATTGTTGTTGGCGGTGGGAATATCTGGCGCGGAATCGCAGGTAGTGAGAAAGGAATGGATCGTGCAACAGCGGATTACATGGGGATGCTGGCTACTGTCATGAATTCACTTGCTTTGCAGGATGCATTGGAAAACCTAGAGGTACCAACAAGAGTCCAGTCCTCCATTACTATGCAACAAGTTGCTGAACCTTACATACGTAGGAGAGCTATGCGCCATCTTGAAAAGGGTAGAGTAGTTATTTTCGCTGCGGGAACAGGTAATCCTTATTTCTCGACGGATACGACGGCTGCATTGAGAGCTGCAGAGATTGAAGCAGAAGTTATTCTTATGGCCAAAAATAAAGTGGATGGCGTCTATTCAGCTGATCCATTCAAAGATCCAACAGCTAAGAAATTCGAAACGTTAACCTATATGGAAGTTATAAGCAATAACCTTGGTGTCATGGACTCCACTGCATCTTCCCTTTGTATGGATAACAACATTCCGTTGGTTGTATTTAATATCACGGAAAAAGGGAATATCAAACGAGTGGTCCTTGGCGATAAAATTGGGACTACAGTTAAAGGGAGCGTATAAACCATGCCTCAATCAGTGAAGAAGAACGCAGAAGATCGGATGGACAAAGCAATTGGAGCACTAAGAAGAGATTTGACTTCTCTTCGTGCGGGGCGTGCAACGCCATCGTTATTAGATCGCATTCAAGTGGAATACTATGGTGCAATGACACCTGTTAATCAATTAGCTAATTTGACAACACCAGATTCACGTACCCTTCTCATTCAACCATGGGATAAGAGCTCTATGTCTTCTATTGAGAAGGCAATTATGAAGTCCGATTTAGGTTTAACACCTTCGAATGACGGGATTGTTATTCGTATTGTTATTCCTGCATTAACAGAAGAGCGTCGTAGTGATTTGGTGAAAATGACGAAGAAATTTGGCGAAGAAGCCAAAATTGCTATTCGTAATATTCGCCGTGATGCGAATGACGAAATTAAAAAGCTTGAGAAAGCAGGTATTTCTGAGGATGAGTCCCGCAAGCATCAAGAGGACATTCAGAAATTTACTGATAAATTCGTAGCTGAAGTTGAGAAAGTTTTGGCTGCTAAAGAAAAAGAAATCATGGAAGTATAAGATAGATATGCCCCCGGGTATTCATTTGCTGGGGGTTTTTCATCTTTCCCTAGTTGGGAGGAACAACTGTGCTCAAGCTATTTAAGAAATGGTTTAATCCAACACCTAAGCCAGTGAACGAAAAAGCAGCGGATATAGAGTTGGACAAAGTACCTGCGCACGTTGCGATAATTATGGATGGAAATGGTCGATGGGCCAAACAGCGAGGCTTGCCTCGTGTAGCAGGTCATCATTCGGGTATGAAAAATGTAAAGAAGATTACAATGGCAGCCAATGATATTGGTGTCAAAGTACTTACCATGTATGCTTTTTCAACTGAAAATTGGAAACGCCCCAAAGAAGAAGTCGAGTTTCTAATGAAGCTTCCTCAAGAGTTTTTCCCTTTGGAAATTGAAGAATTAATTCAGAACAATGTGCGTATTCGAATGACCGGTTGGAAAGATGGTCTACCTGACTATACGCTGAAAGCTATAGAAGGTGCGATCGAGCGAACGAAAGATAACACGGGTCTTATTTTGAATTTTGCTTTAAATTATGGCGGACGTAAGGAAATCATTGCAGGTGTTCAGGATATGATGAAGGACTTGCAGAACGGGAACTTGAACCCGGATGAGTTGAACGAACAACTCTTTTCATCCTATATGTTAACGTCAGATTTGCCTGACCCTGATTTGTTGATTCGTACGAGTGGAGAATTGCGATTAAGCAACTTTTTACTATGGCAATTAGCGTATTCGGAATTATGGTTCACAGATGCCTATTGGCCAGAATTCACAGAGGACTTATTTATGCAAGCCATTGCTGAATATCAGCGCCGCGGAAGAAGATACGGTGGTATTTAACATCTGATTGTGTAATCGTTTTTCACTAAAAAGGATGACTTAGAGATAAACGTTGTTCATCTAGGGGGATTCAACTTGAAACAAAGGATCATAACAGGCGTTATTGCCGGTCTTGCATTTATTACTCTACTTGTACTTGGTGATTTGTGGTATGCAGGATTAATCGTACTCTGTTCAATTATTGGATACCGCGAGTACTTACAAATGAATGGGTATATGCCATTTAAACTAACAGCTGTTGCTGGACTTATAGCACTTTTATGTTTAACGATCCCTTGGGGGTTGTTAGGTATAACATGGACAATTTCGTTTACAACCGTTATTTGGTTTGCCATGTTTTTGTTGCTTTTCATAACAGTAGCTTCCAAGAATAAAATAACGATTGATCAAGTATCTGTGATTTTACTAGGCGTTGTTTATATTGGATTTGGCTTCAACTATATGATCCAGGCTCGCTTGGCGGATAATGGATTGTTTTGGTCGATCATGGTGTTTGTTTGTATTTGGGCGTCTGATGCAGGTGCTTATTTTGTCGGTTCGAAGTTAGGCAAGCACCCACTATGGCCACAAATAAGTCCTAAAAAGTCGATTGAAGGAGCGCTAGGCGGAGTAGTTATTGCGATGATTTTGGCAGTATGCTTTGCTTTGTACGCACCAGATCTCTTAAGTGTAGGGAAATCACTCCTGTTAGGATTTATTATTGCTGTAGTAGGACAAATTGGTGATTTAATTCAATCCGCTTATAAGCGTGTTAAAGGAATTAAAGACACGGGAACTTTGCTGCCAGGTCATGGTGGTGTACTCGATCGGATGGATAGTTGGTTAATTGTTTTCCCCTTTATCTATTTGCTCAATTTGATTCCTAACTAATTTTCATAAGCGGGGTTGAACATATGAAGAAAATTGCCATCTTGGGATCGACAGGTTCCATTGGAACTCAAACCTTGGATCTTGTACAGCATTCGCCAGAAAAGTTTCAGGTCGAGGCAATATCAGCAGGGTATAACAGTGATCTTGTCATTGAGCAAGCTAATCAATTTCGACCCAAGCTCGTTTCTGTTGCTACGAAGGAATTAGCTGAAATTGTTGCAAGGCAAATACCATCAAACATTAAGGTTCTTTATGGTGAAGCTGGTTTGTTGGAGGTCGCTGCTGCGACAGATGCGGATTTGCTTGTAAGTGCATTGGTGGGGAGTCAAGGATTAAGACCAACTTTGGCCGCGATTGAAGCAGGTAAAGATATTGGACTAGCCAACAAGGAGACCTTAGTAAGTGCGGGTCACATTGTAACTGAAGCCGCTTCTCGAAAAGGTGTTGCCTTATTACCTATAGATAGCGAGCATTCTGCGATTTTTCAATGTTTGAATGGTGAGAATCGTTCTCAAATTTCTCAAATCACGATTACGGCTTCAGGTGGCTCATTCCGCGATCGTACGCGTGAACAATTAGTAGGTGTTACCGTGGAGGATGCACTAAAGCATCCGAATTGGTCGATGGGCGCCAAAATTACGATTGACTCTGCAACAATGGTGAATAAAGGTCTTGAAGTAATGGAAGCACACTGGCTTTTTGGGTTAGCTTATGAGGATATCAAAGTGTTGCTTCATCCGGAAAGTGTCATTCACTCTTACGTTGAATTTGTTGATCATAGTGTTATCGCTCAGTTAGGTAATCCAGATATGAGGGTTCCCATCCAGTATGCGTTAACGTATCCAAATCGCTTTCCAACACCAACAACAAGATTAGACCTAGCCGCAATCGGTAAACTTCATTTCCGTGAGATGGATTATACACGATTCCCTTGCTTGCGCATGGCGTTTGAAAGTGGTAAACAAGGTGGAATTACGCCTACTGTGTATAATGCTGCTAATGAAATTGCGGTGGCTCGTTTTCTTAAGGGTGACATTTCATTTCTACAAATTGAGGATATTATCGAAGCTTCTTTGCAAAAACATGAATCATATGCTAATCCTACAATTGAAGTTATTCACGAACAAGATCAATGGGCTAGATCGTTTGCAGCGTCTATCCGTTTCTAAATGTCAGGAAGAGATGAGGTCAGCTTGCATGGCTCAGCTCTTCTTTTCAATTTCCGACACCGAGGTTGTAAAGCAAAGTCTATATATTTCACTTAGTTCGTATAATGACCTGTACGGGCATAGCTTGTATTCAGCCGTTCAATAGTGGTAATCTAAGAACAAGAACAGCTGATCTGAAGTAGATGCTTAGAAGGTAGACTCATTTACCGAAAGCGTCGGGTCATTGCTACATAAGGTAGTTTTCTGAAAGAAAACCCGAAGGAGGAAATACGACTTGTCGGCTATTGAAGTTGGGTTAAAGGTTATTCTGCTGTTTTTCGTTCTTGTTACGATTCATGAATGGGGTCATTTTTACTTTGCAAAACGTGCAGGTATTTTAGTTCGTGAATTTGCGATTGGCTTCGGTCCCAAAATATTTTCATATAAAAAAGGGGAGACCCGATATACGTTACGGATTTTACCGATTGGTGGATTCGTTCGCATGGCAGGTGAAGACCCGGAAATCGTTCAAGTTAATCCTGGACAAACGGTTGCAATTAAATTAAACAAACAGAATGAAGTTACATTCTTATATCTAGATCAATTAGATCGCCGTTCTAACGTCATCATTGGTGTCGTAGAACAAATTGATTTAGAGCGAGCACTTCGCATATCCCTGGATGTCGACGGTGAGAAAGTGACGTATCCGATTGATCCGCAAGCCATGATGGTGACGAAGGGAACAGAAACCCAAATAGCGCCATATGATCGTCAATTCGGCTCGAAATCCGTAGGGAAACGTGCCATTGCTATCGTTATGGGACCCGTTATGAATTTTATTCTGGCGATTGTTTTGTTTTTCATCGTGGTGATTATGTCTGGTGTGTTCACGAATGTGAAGCTGGATTCTGTTCTTGCAGGTAAAGCAGGTGAGAAGTCAGGCCTTCAGAAAGGCGACATCATCATGTCCATTGATAAGCAGCCTATTGGTGATGATCGGGAGAAACTAGTTACCTCGATACAATCTTCTGCTGGTAAGCCAATGACATGGGTAATCGATCGCGCTGGGAATCCAATTACACTTCAAGTAACACCAGAAATGGAAGCAGGAGCTGGGAAGCTTGGTGTTGTCATTAGCGGTGACCGGAGAAGTGCAACTTTGGGTGAAGTATTTACAGGGACCTATGATCAAGTAGTAGGTACTACCATTGGAATCGTAACAGGTTTGCAAAAACTCGTTATGCTTCAATTCAAATTAGATGATCTCGGTGGGCCTGTGAGAACTGCTCAAGTGTCTGCTGAGTTTGCTAAAATGGGACTGACTTACTTAATCTCTTGGGCTGCCACTTTAAGTTTATATCTAGGTATTTTTAATTTATTGCCAATCCCTGCGCTAGACGGAAGTCGTCTGCTTTTCATGGGCTTAGAAGCATTGAGAGGTAAGCCGATAGACCCGAACCGTGAGAGTATGGTTCATTTTGTTGGTTTTGCACTCCTGATGCTGTTGATGGTAGCTGTTACATACAATGATATTTTACGATTGATTAAGGGTTAGTCCTAATCTGTGGGAGGGTTTATGTCAAACGATAAGCAATTTGTTAAAGAAATAACACCACAAGGAGAAGACTTCTCCCGATGGTATATAGATGTTATTAAGAAAGCAGATTTAATGAGCTACTCCCCGGTTCGTGGGTGTATCGTGTTCAAACCGGATGGTTATGAAATTTGGGAAAATATTCAACGTGAGTTGGATAGCAAATTTAAAGAAACGGGTCATCGCAACGCGTACTTCCCGTTATTTATCCCAGAGAGCTTTTTCCAAAAGGAAAAAGAACATGTCGAGGGCTTTAATCCAGAACTTCCTTGGGTCACTGAGGCAGGTGGGGAGAAGTTAGAAGAGCGTTTGGCTATCCGTCCAACCTCAGAAACGATGATCGGACACATGTACGCCGAATGGATTAACTCCTATCGTGATCTACCTTTATTAATCAATCAATGGGCAAACGTAGTTCGTTGGGAGAAGCGCACGTTGCCGTTCTTACGTACAACTGAGTTTTTGTGGCAAGAGGGTCATACTGCGCACGAAGACGAGCAAGATGCTCGACGCGAAACGATGCAAATGCTTGATGTGTATCGTCAGTTTGCAGAAGATTTCCTAGCGATCCCAGTTATCGTAGGCCAAAAGACGCCATCGGAGAAATTCGCAGGTGCCATTGATACTTTCTCCATTGAAGCTATGATGAAGGATGGCAAAGCTGTTCAAGCCGGGACTTCTCATTACCTTGGAACGAATTTCGCAGTTGCCTTTGATATCAAATTCCTAGACCGTGAGAATCAACACCAATTTGCACATACAACTTCATGGGGAGTTAGCACGCGATTAATTGGCGCGCTTATCATGGTTCACGGGGATGATCGCGGATTAGTATTACCGCCGAAGGTTGCACCTACGCAAGTTATCATGATTCCAATAGGACCTCCAAAAACGCGCGAGCAAGTAATTGGACGGGTTGACGAGTTGTTCGCGGACCTGAAGAAAGCTGGCGTTCGCGTTAAAGTGGATGATCGTGCAGATCAAAGTCCAGGTTGGAAATTTAATGAGTACGAAATGCGCGGTGTTCCAATTCGCGTAGAGTTAGGTCCTCGCGACATGGAAAATGGCGTAGTCGTTCTTGTTTCTCGCGTAAGTGGAGAAAAGAAAATTGTTCAACAGGCTGACTTCGTGCAAGAAGTTCAAAATTTACTTGCTGAGATTCATCAGCAGATGTATGATAAAGCGAAGCAATTCCGTGACGAGCATTATATTGCGGTAGATACGATCGATGAGTTTAAGACTTTCTTGGAGACGAAACGCGGATTTGCCTTGGCTGGCTGGTGTGGATCTAACACTTGTGAATCGCAAGTGAAGGAAGAAACAGGAGCAACAAGTCGTAATATCCCGTTCACACCATCCGAAACCAAATCGACTTGTCTTGTGTGCGGCGATCCTGCCAAGCATACAGTTGTCTTTGGTCGAAGCTATTAATTACAATCAAGGGCATATGGAGGTCTCACTCCATTGCCCTTGGTATGTTTTATGGGGAGGCTGTTCATGAGTAATTTGGCTGATAAACGGAATCGCTTTGAGCTTTTGATGCAGCAAGCCGAGATTCCAGCCGATGTTGTACGTTCATATTTTGCAGAAGGGTACATTGATCAAGTAGAAATTAGCCGAAAAAATCGCGACTGGACATTCTATTTGGTGAAAAATGACCTTGTGCCTCTGAATATTTATCGTTCATTTTGTAAAATGATTCAAGAGAAGTTTGCACAGATCGCAAAAATTCGGTTTATTTGGAAATATGAACAAGCAGAACCTGCTGCTCTCGTTGAGGAGTATTGGGGATTATTTATGGAATGGTTACAGCGAGAAGTCCCTTCTGTAAATGGTTGGTTGTCCAAAGCTAGGTTCGAAGTACAGGGAAATGCCCTATCGTTGATCATGTTGGATGCTATAGGTCTAGAATTAGCGAAGAAAAAGAATATCGATATGTTTATTCGGAATTTTTTTCATAACTTTTTTCAAACAGAGCTATCTGTCAAATATGCTATTAGTGATACCACAGAAATAGTTGCGGAATATGAGAAGTTTGCAAAGCAGCGTGAGCAAGGTGAAAAATCATATACACAAGAAATCATGATGTCCATTGACATGGAGGAAGAAGAGTCATCCTTGCCTGAGGGTGATCTGAAGCTAGTCATGGGCATTGATATAAAAGAAGTTCCTACGCCACTTAAGGATATCCAAGAAGAAGAGAAGAAAATCGCTGTACAAGGTACTGTATTTGGCTTGGATGTCAAAGAATTAAGAAATGGCAATACGTTATTCACTTTCAATATTACAGATTTCAGTGATTCACTAGCAATGAAGGTTTTTGCGAAGACCAAGGACGATGTGAAGATCATGAGTCTTCTTGCCAATGGGACTTGGATTAGAGCAAGAGGGAAAGTTGAGTATGATCGTTTCATGCAAATTCCTGAGCTGGTGATGATTCCGAATGATCTATACGAAGTGATGGCACCAAGGGATCGTATGGATGACGCTGCTGAGAAGCGAGTAGAGTTTCATTTGCACACGACGATGAGCACGATGGACGCACTGACACCGATCGATCAATATGTGAAAATGGCGGCAAAATGGGGTCATAAAGCGATTGCTGTTACAGACCATAGCAATATTCAATGTTTTCCTGATGCCGGAAAAGCGGCCAAAAAGCATGGGATTAAAGTGATTTATGGTGTTGAAGCGAATGTAGTTAATGATTCGGTTCCTATTGTCATGAATGGTCGAGATCTTGACTTAAAACAAGCCACTTATGTTATTTTCGACGTGGAGACGACAGGACTGTCTGTTATCAATAATCGAATTATTGAGCTTGCAGGCGTGAAAATGCAGGATGGGAAAGAAATAGATCGCTTTGCAACATTCATTAATCCACACGAGAAAATCCCTTATAACATTCAACAATTAACGAATATTAATGATGATATGGTCAAAGATGCTCCAGATATTGAGGACGAGTTGCCTAAGTTTGTTGAGTTTATTGGAGACTGTGTGCTTGTCGCACATAACGCGCGATTTGATATGGGCTTTCTCCAAGCGAATTTAAAGCGCATGAACCTTCCAGAGGTTACGAATGCTGTTCTTGATACGTTGGAGCTAGCTAGATTTCTCTTTCCTTCTATGAAAAACCACCGATTAAACACGTTGTCGGATAAATTCAAAGTGGGTCTTGATAATCATCACCGTGCGATTGATGACTCGATTGCTCTTGGACATGTACTTTACCATTTAATTAATGAGGCTAATGATCGTCAAATTACGAGCTTAGCTAAACTAAACGATTATGTGGGGAAAGACCTCTCGAATCAGCGCCCTTTTCATTGTTGTATTTACGCACTCAACCCAGTCGGCAAGAAAAATTTATTTAAACTGATCTCATTGTCTCATACTACCTATTTGCAGCGAGCTGCGACAATCCCCAAAAGTGTATTGGTCGAACACAGAGATGGACTTCTAGTCACCTCTGGATGCGAGAAAGGGGAATTTTTCGAAGCTGTTCTTAATAAAACGATTGAGGAAGCTGAACAGGTTTCGGAATTCTATGACATTCTCGAAATTCAACCCGTTAGCTATAATATGCATCTCGTAGAAAAAGGCTTGGTTGGTTCGAAAGAAGATCTAGAGGATGCTGTTCGTCGTGTATGTGAAATTGGTTATAAAACGGGTAAGCCGGTCATTGCCACTGGGAACGTTCATTATCTGAATCCGCGTGAGAAAGTGTGTCGGGATATTACGATCAATGGGATTACAGGCTTTAGTCCGCTGAAAGCAGTGAAAAAGCCTGACGCACATTTCCGTACAACGAAAGAAATGCTCGAAGAGTTTAAGTTTTTGGGTGAAGAAAAGGCAATTGAGGTTGTCATTCGCAGTACGAATGATCTTGCCGATCGGTTTGAATCTATCGAGCTTTTCCCAGACAAGCTATTCACACCTATTATCGAGGGTGCAGACGAAGAAATTCGAACAACCTGTTATGAAACTGCGAAAAGTATGTACGGGGAAGAGCTTCCCGAAGTCATTATTGCGCGACTAGAGAAGGAACTAGTTCCGATTATTAAATTCGGATTCTCTGCCAACTATTTGATTTCCGAACGTCTCGTGAAAAAATCGAATGCGGATGGCTATCTGGTAGGTTCTCGGGGATCCGTTGGCTCCTCTGTCGTTGCCATGATGTTAGGGATTTCAGAAGTTAATCCATTGCCACCTCACTATATATGCCTTTCCTGCAGGCACAGTGAATGGTTCCTTGACGGTAGTGTTCCGAGTGGTTTCGATTTGCCAAACAAAGTATGTCCTTCCTGCGGCGGGAATTTAAAAGGGGATGGGCATGACATTCCGTTCGAAACGTTCTTAGGATTTAAAGGGGACAAGGTTCCCGATATCGATTTGAACTTCTCAGGGGTTTATCAGCCGGTTGCACATAACTTCACGAAGGAGATCTTTGGACCTAAGAATGTATTCCGGGCAGGGACAATCGGTACTGTTGCTGAGAAAACGGCTTTCGGATTCGTAAAGAAATATGAAGAAGAACAAGGTCAGAAATGGCGCGGTGCAGAAATTGCGCGGTTGGCTTCAGGCTGTACGGGGGTCAAAAGAAGTACTGGGCAGCATCCAGGCGGTATTGTTGTTGTTCCTGATTACATTGAGGTTGATGATATTACACCGGTTCAATTCCCTGCAGATGATAAAAATTCAGAATGGATGACGACACATTTTGACTATCATGCTTTCGATGCGAACCTGCTCAAATTAGATATTCTGGGGCACGACGATCCGACGATGATGAGAATGCTTCAGGATTTGACAGGCATCGATCCAACAACGATTCCAATGAATGATGCCAAGGCGATGAGTATCTTCAATTCTACGGATGCACTAGGCGTAAGGCCAGATCAAATTCGTTCTCCTGTGGCTACGTATGGCGTTCCCGAAATGGGAACCAAATTCGTTCGTCAGATGCTTCAAGAAACGCAACCTTCGTCTTTCGCCGATTTATTGCAAATTTCAGGGTTGTCACACGGAACAGGTGTTTGGTTGGGGAATGCGCAAGAGCTTATCAAAAAAGGGATTTGTAACATTAAGACAGTTATTGGCTGTCGGGATGATATCATGCTTTATCTGATTTACAAAGCGGGAATGGATGCTGGTCTTGCTTTTAAAATTACGGAGAGTGTGCGTAAAGGGAAGGGCCTTACCGACGAATGGAAAGAAGAAATGAAACGCTGTAATGTTCCCGCTTGGTATATTGAATCCTGCGAAAGGATTGAGTATATGTTTCCAAAGGCGCATGCTGCAGCTTACGTTATCTCCGCCGTACGGACTGCTTACTTCAAGGTGTATCATCCGATAGCTTACTATGCTACTTACTTTAGTGTACGCGCTGCTGATTTTGATCTTGAACTGCTTTGCCAAGGATATGATGCGATTCTCAGACAACTTGTAGAAATTGAAGCGAAAGGTTTCCAAGCACTACCGAAAGAGAAAGCTATGGTTTCAATTCTTGAAATGTCACTGGAAATGACGTCACGCGGCTTTAGTTTCAAGCCGATTGACATCTACCGCTCCGATGCAACGAAGTTTATCATTGATGGCAATTCCTTAATTCCACCGTTTGCAGCGATGTCAGGAATTGGTGAAAATGCGGCTAAAAACATTGCGGCTGCTAAGGATGATGGGGATTTCTTATCCATTGAGGACTTCCAGAATCGTTCCAAAGCTTCCAAAACGGTAATTGAATTGTTAAGCTCAATGGGTTGCTTCCGCGGGTTGCCTGAATCCAATCAACTCTCATTGTTCTAGTCATAAGATGCTTAAGAAGTCACCTTTTCTTCGAAAAACTTTAAAGTAGATGCTTACGAAGCGAGTTTTCTAAAGAAAACTTTAGGCTGTCAAGTGAAAATGATTAACAAGTTTGCTATTGTAATGCAAAGAATGGTTATGGTATAATTTTTATTGGCAATAATGAGGATATCATCTTGTGATTAAAGAGTGGGGAAACCCACTCTTTACATTTTGATATAGGACTTTTCGGGATACGACAAGGAGAAGTCAATTTAGGAGGTACACATATCTGTGGCTACACAAGAACAAATCAAATCCATCATTGAGGACATGCTGAAGGATTTTGTTGAACAAAATGGATTTGAAATCGTGGATATTGAATATGTCAAAGAAGGCAGCAATTGGTTCCTTCGCGTCTATGCTGACAAAGAAGGCGGAATTGATATAGATGATTGCGGCCGCATCAGTGAATACTTAAGTGTTCAATTGGATGAGAAAGATCCGATTACTGATGCTTATTTCTTGGAAGTTTCTTCTCCTGGAGCAGAACGTCCGCTTAAGAAAACTCAAGATTATTATAAAGCCGTGAATAGTCACGTATTTGTTACTTCGTATGAACCGATCGACGGTTCTAAGGAATTTGAAGGGTTGTTGCAGTCTTATGACGAGGAAGTACTCGTGATTGAGATTGGTAAAAAGAAAATCAGCATTCCGGTTGCCAAAGTAGCTAGTGCACGTCTCGCTATCGTATTTTAGTAATCGTTACTTATTGAAGGGGGGGACTCAGTTCAAATGAACACGGATTTTATTGAAGCGCTGTCGGAAATTGAACGAGAGAAGGGTATCTCCAAGGAGCTACTCATTGATGCTATTGAAGCGGCGATGATTTCAAGTTATAAACGTAATTTCAACACGGCACAGAACGTACGTGTAGATATCAATCGACATACGGGTCTTATTAAGGTTTATGCACGGAAGACCGTAACAGAGGAAGTATTGGATCCAAGATTGGAAATTTCTGTTCATGCATCGCGTGAAATTAATCCGAACTACCAATTGGAAGATATTGTTGAAATTGAAGTGACGCCTCGTGATTTTGGACGTATTGCTGCACAAACCGCTAAACAGGTTGTAACGCAACGAATCCGCGAAGCCGAGCGTGGCTTAATTTATAATGCGTTTATCGATAAAGAAGAAGATATCGTAACGGGTATCCTGCAACGTCAAGACCAACGTAATATTTATGTTGACCTTGGCAAAGTAGAAGCTGTTCTTCCACTTACGGAGCTTATGCCTACGGATAAGTTCAAACAGGGAGACCGTATTAAAGCTTATATTACGAAAGTCGAGAACACGACAAAGGGACCTCAAATTATTTTATCGAGAACACATCCAGGGTTGTTGAAGCGTCTATTTGAGCTTGAAGTGCCTGAGATTTTCGATGGCGTAGTAGAGATTCGTTCCGTTGCACGTGAAGCAGGCTTCCGTTCGAAGATTGCTGTTCATTCTCGTAACCCAGAGGTTGATCCAGTCGGATCATGCGTAGGCCCTAAAGGACTTCGCGTACAAACAATTGTAACCGAGCTGCGCGGAGAGAAAATTGATATCGTTCGCTGGATGGAGAGTGTAGAAGAGTATGTAGCGAATGCGCTAAGCCCTTCTAAAGTGCTTGAAGTTCAGATTCATGAAAATGAAAAAATGGCACGAGTCATTGTACCTGATTATCAGCTTTCTCTGGCAATTGGGATTAAAGGACAGAACGCTCGTTTAGCTGCAAAGCTAACAGGCTGGAAAATCGATATCAAGAGCGAAACACAAGCAGAACAAGAATATGGCAGAGTGAAAACTTATTCGGAAGAGATGCACCAAGATTCGATTAGCATCGATTAAGTTTTTGTTTGGAACAAGGGGTGATCGGAATGAAGCAGAGAAAAATCCCTCTGAGAAAATGCGTTGCCTGTCAGGAAATGATGCCGAAGAGGGAATTGATCCGCGTCGTCAAAACGCCTGAGGATGACATTCTCATTGATCTTAAGGGGAAGAAGTCTGGGCGCGGTGCCTACCTGTGCGGTAAAGTTTCTTGTTTTAAATTGGCAAAGAAAAGCAAAGCCCTGGATAGAGCTCTGAAGCATGCTGTAGGCGCAGACATTTATGACCAACTGGAACAAGATTTCATTCGTGTTGAAGATGAATTCCTTTCTTCGAAAGAGGAGGAGGAATCAGAAGATGAATCCTAAATTTTTAAATCAATTAGGATTAGCGATGAGAGCCGGTAAACTCGTAACGGGTGACGAAGGTGTTTTCAAAGCCATTCGCTCGGGTGAGGCCAAGCTAGTTATTATGGCGGAAGACGCTTCTGCTAATACACGTAAGAAATTTCAAGATAAATGCCTATTTTATGGGGTTAAGCTCATGGAAGTCGGTACGAAGTATGAATTGGGCCGCAGCATTGGGAAAGAAATGCGTGTCACCATAGGTGTATTGGACGGAGGCTTCGCGCAGATGCTGCAGAAGAGTCAAGAAAATCCTGCGGAGGTGAAACATATTGACCAATAAACAAGATAATAAAGACAAGACACGCGTGTACGAATACGCGAAACAGCTCAATATGAGCAGCAAAGAAATTATTACCATTCTCAAACGATTAAATATACCTGTTAACAACCATATGAGTGTTATGGAGAATGACGCAGTTAGCAGTGTGGAAAAGTTTTTTAGAGATATCAAAGCTAATGCAGCTGCCAAACGAGCAGCTACGGACGGAGGAAATGTGAGTTCATCTACGACGAATCAGAATCCTGCATCGCAGGCTCCAGCACAAGAGAATAAAGGTGCAGTAACTCCGGCGGCAAAGCCAGTTACTACTGAGCAACAATCAACTAGTCAACCGACTACATCAACTGGAGCCACGACTCCACAACAAGGTCAGTCTACACAAAATACGTCAAGTCGCCCCCCACAATCACGTCCAAGTGGTCAAAGCAGCAACTACCAAGGAAATCGCCCTAATAATAGCCAAGGCGGACAACGAACGGGCTATCAAGGATCTAATCCAAATGGTGGACGTCCAAGTGGTCAAGGTTCCAGCCAAGGTGGACAGCGTACAGGTTACCAAGGTTCCAATCCTGGTGGACAACGTACGGGTGGTTACCAAGGTTCCAATCCTAGTGGACAACGTCCTGCAGGTGGAAGCAGCGGTGGCTACAACAACAGCAGTCGTCCAGCTAGTCAAGGATACAGCCAAGGCGGACAAGGACAAGGCGGAGCACCTCGCACGAATAGTAATTATGCAGGCACTCGTCCGAATCAAGGTGCAGGCGGCGCTGGCGCAAGCAGTGGTCAAAGCGCGAACAGTGGGCGTCCACAATCTAGTCCGAATCGCAGTGCTGGCCCTAATCGTCAGTCCAAGCCTTTCGAGAACCGCAATAATAACCAAAGTGGAAGACCGGTAGTTCAAGAAGCTAAACCGCAATTTCATGTTGGCGCAACAGCGGCTGAGTTGGATGATGCAGCAGCAAAAGCTGGCGTGATCACAACGAAGAAATCCAAACCAACACCAAAACGTTTTGACGATAATAGATCTGGTGGTAATCGTGGTCCTGGTGGCAACAACAGAGGCAACCAACGCGGAAACAACAGAGGTCGTTACCAACAAGACATGGTTAAGAAAGAAAAAGTGGATAACACACCTAAGAAGATCATCGTTCGTGGTAATATGACTGTTGGTGAAACAGCGAAATTGCTTCACAAAGATGCTTCTGAAGTTATTAAGAAGCTTTTATTCCTTGGCACAATGGCTACGATCAACCAAGAGTTAGATTTGGAAACTATTCAATTGATTGCGACCGAATTTGGTGTTGAAGTTGAAATCAAAATCAAAGTCGAAGAAGATAACTTCGAAACATTCGAAGAAATCGATGACGAGGCTGACTTGCTCGAACGTCCACCTGTTGTTACGATCATGGGTCACGTCGATCACGGTAAAACAACATTGCTTGATGCCATTCGTAAAACGAGTGTAACTGAAGGCGAAGCAGGCGGGATTACACAGCACATCGGTGCTTATCAAGTCGAAGTTAATCATAAGAAAATTACTTTCTTGGATACGCCAGGTCACGAAGCGTTTACTACAATGCGTGCCCGCGGTGCTCAAGTTACGGATATTACGATTATCGTTGTTGCAGCAGATGATGGTGTAATGCCACAAACCGTAGAAGCGATTAGTCATGCTAAAGCGGCTGGCGTACCGATCATTGTAGCCGTGAACAAGATTGATAAAGAAGGCGCTAATCCAGACCAAATCAAGCAAGCTCTAACGGCTTATGAGTTAGTTCCGGAAGAGTGGGGCGGCGATACGATTTTCTGCGAAATTTCCGCAAAACAACGTATTGGTCTTGAAAACTTGCTTGAAATGATTTTGCTAGTAGCTGAAGTACAAGAGTACAAGGCTAACCCGAACAAGCGTGCTAGAGCGACTGTTATTGAGGCTGAGTTGGATAAAGGAAGAGGCCCAGTGGCTAGAATCCTAATTCAACACGGTACGTTAAAAGTTGGAGATAGCTTCGTTGCCGGTGTATGCTTCGGTCGTGTTCGTGCGATCGTAAACGATAAGGGTAAACGTTTGAAAGAAGCAGGTCCTTCAACTCCGGTTGAAATCACGGGTCTGACAGAAGTTCCACAAGCTGGGGATCCGTTCTTGGCTTATGAAGATGAGCGTAAAGCAAGAGACATTGCAGATCGTCGTGCGATTGCACTTCGTCAATCCGAGATGACAGCTAATTCACGTGTTACTCTGGAAGACCTCTTTAAGCATATTAAAGATGGTGAAGTGAAAGATCTGAATGTGATTATCAAAGGTGACGTTCAAGGTTCTGTAGAAGCACTGAAAAGCTCTCTTGAGAAGATTGAAGTTGAAGGTGTTCGCGTTAAGATTCTTCACAATGGTGTTGGCGCAGTAACTGAATCAGATATTATTCTGGCATCTGCTTCCAATGCGATTATTATTGGATTTAACGTTCGTCCTGAGCCTGCTGCGAAAGCAACGGCTGATCAAGAGAAAGTTGATATCCGTCTGCATAACATCATTTACAACGTAATCGAAGAAATCGAGCAAGCGATGAAAGGCATGCTGGATCCAATCTTCAAAGAAGTTGTTCTTGGTCAAGCTGAAGTACGTAATGTTTTCAAAATTACAGGTTCAGGAACAATTGCAGGTTGTTATGTAACTTCAGGTAAAATTGCTCGTAATGCACAAACTCGCTTAGTTCGTAGCGGAATTGTTGTTCATGAAGGCAAAATTGATTCCTTGAAACGATTTAAGGATGATCAAAAAGAAGTTGCACAAGGCTATGAGTGTGGTATATCTCTTGAGCGTTATCATGATATTAAAGAGGGCGACATCATCGAAGCCTTTATCATGGAGTCCGTTGAGAGGTGATTAAAAAATGGCTAGAGTTCGTGTAGGTCGAGTTGGTGAACAAATCAAGAAAGAGTTAAGTCAAATCATTCAAGCGGAACTGAAAGACCCACGTATTGGTTTCATGACCGTTACAGGTGTTGAAGTGACGAATGATTTATCCCTGGCTCGTGTGTATCTAAGTGTAATGGGAACTGAAGAAGAGAAAGCTGCCACCCTTAAGGCGCTTTCTGTTGCTTCAGGATATATTCGCTCAGAGTTAGGCAAACGAATTCGTTTACGTAAGATTCCAGAGCTTCAGTTTAAATTTGATGCTTCTATCGACTATGGTAGTCACATTGACCAATTGTTGTATAAGCTCAATCAGGAAGGAAATACAAACGTATGAATATCGGAATGAACCATGCCACCGAATACTGTCAGCAGCTGGCAGCAGCAGCTGCGTTTATCGAGCAGCATGATGATTTCTTGGTAGTATCTCACATCCAGCCGGATGGAGATGCCGCCAGTTCAACGTATGCAACAGGTTGGATATTAAGTCGGCTTGGAAAGTCATTCACAATGATCAATGAGGGCGCTATGCCCTCTAAATTTTCCTACTTAGCAGGTAGTAAACATACGATTGATTATAGTGAACAGGCACCGAATCGACTTTATCAAACCATCATAAGTGTTGATTGTGCTGATTTCTCCAGAATGGGTAGGATCAGCACTCTTTTTGATGAGCAGGCAAACCTGCTCAATATTGACCATCATCCAACGAATGATGAATTTGGTTCCTGTCATTTAATCAAGCATGATGCCGCGGCGACCGTTCAAATTTTGTATGATTTGGCGATACATATGAAACTGCAACCTGATATTTACTTCGGTGAATGCATTTATACTGGCTTGCTTACAGATACAGGTGGATTTCGATACTCAAATACCTCTTCAGAGGTTATGAAAATTGGAGCCTCCATGTTGGAGTTAGGGGTCAAGGGTGCTGAAATCGCTGAGCATGTACTTGAACGAATGACGTATGCACAGATTGTACTTCTCCAAAAAGCGCTATCCACACTTTCCTTTGCCTATGATCGAAAGTTAGCTTGGCTTGCTGTGTCGCTAGCAGATTTAGAGTTAACAGGTGCGTCGAGCGACGATTTGGACGGTTTAGTGAATTATCCTCGTAATGTTGAGGGTGTTGAAGTGGGCATGTTGATTAAAGAGAAGGCACCTGGCGTCATTAAAGTAAGTCTGCGCTCCTCTGGACTAGTCGATGTTGCTGCAGTAGCACAATCACTAGGTGGTGGAGGACATGTTCGCGCGTCAGGATGTACTGTCCATGGTACGCTAGATGAAGCAATTGCTAGAATG
This sequence comes from Paenibacillus sp. 2RAB27, assembly GCF_052115445.1. Classification (NCBI taxonomy): domain Bacteria; kingdom Bacillati; phylum Bacillota; class Bacilli; order Caryophanales; family Paenibacillaceae; genus Paenibacillus; species Paenibacillus sp. 2RAB27. Next base: position 4,608 of record NZ_JBFRGR010000019.1, on the reverse strand, counting down.
GTTGAGGAAGTAGGGGACAAGCTGAAATGACGCTAGAAGGCATACTGCCTGTTTGGAAACCAGCGGGCTTTACATCACATGATGTTGTCGCCAAAGTTAGAAGGATACTAAGTATTAAAAGAATTGGTCATACGGGTACGCTTGACCCACAGGTGACAGGGGTACTGCCACTTTGCATCGGTCGTGCTACACGGATGGTTGAATATATTCAAGAGTTGCCGAAGGAATATGAAGCTGTTTTACGTATTGGCTTATCTACAGATACTGAAGATATGACGGGGACAGTCTTGGAAGAGGTGCCTCATGTGTCACTTGACGAAAGTCAAGTACGTGAAGTGCTGGAATCTTTCGTAGGAGACATCGAACAAATCCCTCCTATGTTCTCTGCTGTTAAAGTAGATGGTAAACGACTCTACGAATTGGCGAGAGAAGGTAAGGAAGTTGAACGAAAAGCTAGGAAGGCGACCATCCATGAACTTGAGATTCTCGAGCTCAACTTGGATCAGAAGCACCCTGAAATTCGTTTCCGAGCTGTGTGCTCCAAAGGTACCTACATCAGAACATTATGTGTAGATTTAGGAAAAGCACTCGGATATCCGGCCGTTATGGTAAGTTTGATACGTACGTCAACAGGGAATATTCGTAAAGAGCAATGTTTAACCTTTGAACAGATTGTTCAATTGCTGGAGGAAGGATCATTGCAGCAGCATATGATTCCAATGGACATTGCGATCTCACACATACCATCTATCTCCCTCACTGATCAAGAAGCACTTCATTCCTTGCAAGGTAAGAAAATAGATCTAGCTGCGAATCGAGTGGCTCATGCAGATGCATCACAATCCATATTTCGGGCCTATTCTCCAGATGAACGATTTCTTGGTCTGTTTGAATGGAAAAGCACTAGCCACGTCTTGGTCCCGGCCAAAGTATTCCTTTAATCATAACGTCGCGGGACGGGTTGAAATGGGTAGGTGAACGAACTTTTATGCAAATAATACCAATATCATATCCGATGGATTTGGATCAGCTAACACAGTTTGTAGGGAAACAAGTGGTGGCCATTGGTGACTTCGATGGTGTACATTTAGGACACCAAGAGGTAATAGGACGGGCAAAGCTAACGGCTAAGAACCTTGGACTAAACTCGGCCATCATGACCTTCTATCCCCATCCTAGGGCTGTAATGGGGCAAGATAAATATGTGGAGTCGTTGACTCCCACGAAGAAGAAGATGGAGATCTTTGAAAGCATGGGCATCAATCATGCTTACATCGTAACGTTTGATGCCTCGCTTATGCGGCTATCTCCGGAACAATTCGTCGATCAAGTCCTTGATCGTCTTGGCGTGGATAGTGTCATTTGTGGTTTTGATTTTACCTTTGGATTTCAAGGTAAAGGTACTCCGGATTCACTCTGTGAGTTGAGTCACGGGAAATTCTCTGTTGAAGTGGTGAGACCTTTTCATATGAATGGTGAAAAAGTGAGCAGTACGCGTATACGTGAAGCATTGCAGGTTGGAGAATTGGAAACTGTGACTAGGCTGTTAGGACGTCCCTATAGCATAAGTGGTACTGTAGTAGATGGGGCGAAGAGAGGGAGAACCCTTGGTTTTCCTACAGCGAATCTCCAACTAGAAGAACCGTATGTCAGTCCGACGAACGGTGTCTACGCAATAAAAGCAACCGTCCGCGGGGAAGTTTATCAAGGTGTCATGAATATTGGTGTGAAACCAACATTTGAGACAGGAGAACTCAAACCATCATTTGAAGCGCATTTATTTGAATTTTCTGAGCAAATATATGGAGAAACCGTTCTGGTTGAGCTTATCGCTTTTCTTAGACCCGAACGTAAATTCACTTCACTAGAAGAATTAGTTGCTCAAATAAAGCTTGATACAGCTGAAGCAAGACAGAAATTGACGTTAGAGACTTAATCCTACATTTACTTCTACTAGTCAATTGTGATATACTGAATAACGTTGTCGAATGGACTTGTTCGTTTGGCATGAACCTTAGCTTGGATTGACGTTTTCATCGGCGCTTTCTAGGCTAGCGGGGATACTAATAGAATTTAGGAGATGAACGATTATGGCAATTACGCAAGAGCGCAAAACGCAACTGATTCAAACTCACAAGGTACACGATACCGACACAGGTTCACCTGAGGTACAAGTAGCAATCCTTACAGAAAACATTGTTAACCTTACAGACCACCTTCGTACACACAAGAAAGATCACCACTCCCGTCGTGGTTTGCTTAAAATGGTTGGACAACGTCGTAAGTTGCTAGCATATGTTAAAAACAAAGATGTAAGCCGCTATAGTGCTTTGATTGCAAAGCTTGGTTTGCGTCGATAAAACCGACAATGAGAAGCAACCTGTTGCTCCTTTGCTAGGCTTGATAAAGCTCTGGCAGAGAGCAGCAAATGGTTGCTTTTTCTTGTATTTTTAAAACAGGAAAAGAAGGAAATACTAGACATAACGCAGAAATAGAGGATAACTCCATAGCTTGTCTATTTGCATACATACGGAGCAGATTCAGATTGGTCTCTGGATCTTATGATTTCTGTACATGTTTATCAAACACATATTTTGAAATTCAAACCATGCCTTAGGAGGATTTTATGGAGACAAGGGTACAAATGGAACTTGGCGGTAAGCCGTTCATTCTTGAAACAGGCCGACTAGCCAAACAAGCCAATGCAGCTGTAACTGTTCGTTATGGCGACACGGTTGTGCTTAGCACAGTAACGGCTTCCAGCGGACCGAAAGATTTAGATTTCTTTCCGTTAACTGTGAATTATGAAGAAAGATTATACGCGGTAGGTAAAATTCCTGGTGGTTTTATCAAGCGTGAAGGACGTCCTAGTGAGAAAGCTATTCTTGCGAGCCGTTTGACGGATCGTCCGATTCGTCCGCTTTTCCCAGAAGGCTTCCGTAATGATGTTCAAATCGTGTCGATCGTCATGAGCGTGGATCAAGAGTGCCCACCTGAAATGGCTGCAATGATCGGTACTTCTGCTGCACTTGCGATCTCTGATGTTCCTTTTAACGGACCTGTTGGTGGCGTGATTGTTGGACGTGTTGATGGACAATTCGTTATCAATCCAACTGGTGAAATTGCAGAGAAGAGCGATCTTCACTTAACTGTAGCTGGTACCAAAGATGCGATTATGATGGTTGAAGCTGGAGCGAAAGAAGTTTCAGAGGAAGTTGTCCTTGAAGCGATCATGTTTGGTCATGATGAAATTCGTAAGATTGTTGCGATTATCGAGGAATTGGTTGAGCAAGTAGGTAAGCCGAAAATGGAAGTTAAACTCCATGCTGTTGATGCTGAAGTGAATAGCGCGGTGCGTGAATTTGCTCAAGCAAGATTAGTGGATGCGATCAAAATTCCTGAGAAACATGCTCGTCAAGAAGCGATCGATGTTGTCAATGCGGATGCTGTTGGACATTTCACTGCATTATATGTAGAAACACCAGGTCTTCTAGGTGATGTGAAAGAAACGCTTTATGATATCGTGAAAGAGGAAGTACGCCGCTTAATCACTCATGATAAAGTAAGACCAGATGGACGTAAACCAGAAGAAATTCGTCCAATTGAGTGCGATGTTAACTTGTTGCCGCGCACGCACGGTTCCGGTTTGTTCACACGTGGACAAACGCAAGCTCTTAGTATTTGTACATTAGGTGCGCTTGGTGATGTTCAAATCTTGGACGGTTTAGATCTGACTGAAACGAAACGTTTCATGCATCATTATAACTTCCCGCCATTCAGCGTTGGGGAAGCAAGACCTTTGCGTCCTCCAGGTCGTCGTGAAATTGGACATGGTGCATTAGGTGAGCGAGCTATTGAGGCAATTATCCCGAATGAAATTGAGTTCCCTTACACAATACGTCTTGTGTCTGAAGTGTTGGAATCGAACGGTTCGACTTCTCAAGCAAGTATTTGTGCAAGTATTCTTGCACTTATGGATGCTGGGGTTCCGATTAAAGCGCCAGTTGCAGGTATTGCAATGGGTCTAATCAAAGACGGCGATCATTTCTCCATTTTGTCCGATATTCAAGGTATGGAAGATCACCTAGGCGATATGGACTTTAAAGTTGCAGGTACTGCAGAAGGCATCACAGCACTACAAATGGATATCAAAATTGACGGCATCGACCGCAGCATTTTGCAACAATCGTTGCAACAAGCCAAAGAAGGCCGCTTGCATATTTTGAGCAAAATGGTATCACGTATTTCTACACCAAACAAAAATCTTTCTAAATATGCGCCTAAAATTCTCACAATGAACATCAACCCGGATAAAATCCGTGATGTCATTGGAGCGGGCGGTAAAATCATCAATAAAATTATTGAAGAAACTGGCGTGAAGATCGACATTGAGCAAGACGGCCGCGTATTCATTGCATCGTCGAATCAAGAAATGAATGAGAAAGCTCGTTCCATTATTGAAGGTATCGTACGTGAAGTCATCGTTGGCGAAACTTACCTTGGTACAGTGAAACGCGTAGAGAAATTCGGCGCATTCGTTGAAATTCTACCTGGTAAAGAAGGTCTCGTACACATTTCACAAATTTCTACTGAGCGTGTAGCGAAAGT
>NZ_JBFRGR010000018.1:0-142980 GCF_052115445.1 Paenibacillus sp. 2RAB27 | reverse complement strand
TCAACGTTTGGTGATGATGGCGGAAGGGATCCACGCGTTCCCATCTCGAACACGACCGTTAAGCCTTCCAGCGTCGATGGTACTTGAACCGCAGGGTTCTGGGAGAGTAGAACGTTGCCAAACAACTGAAAGAGTCTTACTTGGATAACTCCAGGTAAGGCTCTTTTTTGCATTTAGCCTATACTACGCCTCGTTACTTAACCATTAACTGTATTTACTACAGCTAATTTCACCGAATTACTCTGAAAAATTGATTTAGATGGAAAACCTACATCTAATAACAACGGAATTCGACACTTAAACCAGTTCAGCCGAAATTAGATGCACAAAATCCATCTATTTCGATGATTGTGGCAAATGTAGCGAAATTAACTGTACAGAATCCATTTAAGTGTGAGGAATGGAGAGAGACTTTGGGGGGACGGAGTGAGGCGGGGAGTGGAGAGTAGAGTAGAGGTCGAGTGAGTATGGGAGCTAATGGGATGCTTGTGAGTGAATAGAGTAGCTGAGAGGTAGTCAAGGGGCAGGACGATACGTCAAGCCAAGTCCCAAAATTTCAAAGAAATTTTGGTATTTTCACAAAAATATAGGGAGAATCCTAATAATGGTTTCATTTTATAATACAATAAAGCTTAGCTAACTTCTTAGGTTGGAGCAACGATGGAATGGGAGTGATACATAGTGGAAAATGCCTATGTTCAGATAGGTACGGCGATGTTCCGGACGGGGATTTTGGGATATGGCGGCGGGCCGTCGATCGTGCCATTAATTCGGTATGAAGCGGTGACGCGTTTTAAGTGGATGAAGGATGAGGAGTTCATGGAGGTACTCGCGATTGCGAATACGCTGCCGGGACCGATTGCGACGAAGCTAGCAGGTTATTTGGGGTATCGGCTCAAAGGAAGCATGGGGGCGCTGGTTGGGCTTTTGGCTCATATTTTGCCAACTTGCGTAGCGATGGTGGGTCTGTATTCGTTTATTACTTTTTTCAGTACGTCGCATGTAATTAAGGGAATGATAGCGGCGGTGGTGCCGATTGTCGCGGTCATGCTAGGCGTGATGGCATATGAGTTTGGCGAGAAGGCGATTAAAGGACTAGGCTGGCCGGCGGGGGTTACTTTTTTCATCATAGCCTTCCTGCTGCTACAACCTTTATCAGTGCACCCCGCTATCGTGATATTCATGTTCCTCCTATATGGAGCTTTCCATCACAAGCTAAAGGACAAGTGGATGAAGAGCAAGAAGACGCTTGGCAAAGGTGATGGCGTATGATGGATTGGTGGCATTTGCTCGTTAGTTTTTTTCTTGCCAATGTATTTGGCTATGGCGGCGGTCCTTCATCGATCCCGCTGATGTTCCAAGAGATCGTGACGAATCACAATTGGATGAACAGCAGTGAGTTCTCTAATATGTTGGCGCTGGGGAATGCGCTGCCAGGGCCGATTGCGACGAAAATCGCCGCGTACGTCGGCTACCAAATCGGCGGCTGGATCGGCGTACTGATTGCGGTGGCGGCAACGGTCATTCCGTCGATTATTGCATTAATTATTTTGCTGAATATGCTGCAGAAATACAAGCAATCCCCTGTGATTAAAGGCATGACACTGCTAGTACAGCCTGTTATTGCGATTATGATGGTGCTGGTCACCTGGAGCAGCTTGGTGGAATCTACGAAAGCGATCGGGTATCTACAGTTTGTCGGAATCGCTGCGGTGGCGTTTTATTTGATCCAAATGCGTAAGATACATCCTGCTTTTGTAATTCTTGCGGGGTTTGTATATGGCGGGATTTTTCTGTCCACGTAATCTAATCTCACATTTATTTGGCGCTAAGCACAAAGCTTGCGCCTCTTTTCGTTACGACACCAAACTTGGTGTCATGTTTATTGACGCTCGAGATGGGCGGACCGTATAGTGATATGAAAGGGATAGACGTAAACTGATCGATAATCTCGGAATCTTGAAACAGCAAATCCCTTGTGGGGAGATGCTGTTTTCTCATATCAGGGTTTGTCTAACGGAATAAGGAGGTCGGGAGACTGTGCGTATACAAGAGAAGGATGCTGTCGAGATGGTCCAAATCGTCAAGCAGTTCGGTTCCGTGCTGGCGAATGATGAGGTGGATTTCAGAGCGAGGTCTGGGGAGATTCATGCGCTGCTAGGTGAAAATGGTGCTGGTAAAAGCACGATGATGTGCATGCTGTCTGGCGTGTACCGCCCTACGAGCGGAGAAATTTACATACATGGCGAGAAGGTGCGCATTCGCTCACCGAAGGATGCGATGAAGCTGGGGATCGGCATGGTGTTTCAGAACTTCCGCCTCGTTCAAACCCTGACGGCTGCGGAGAATATTGTGCTTGGGGAAGCTGGCTCTTTCTGGCGCGGCCCTGGTTGGTTGTCGAAGAAATCGGAGGAGATTGAGGCGATTTCGAAGCATTTTGGGCTGCTGTTTCCCGTAGATCGGCCCATCTGGCAGCTATCTGTTGGCGAGCAGCAGCGAGTGGAAATTGTAAAGACGCTCTATCGGGGAGCGGATTTTATTATTCTAGATGAGCCAACGTCTGTGTTGACACCGGGAGAGGTTGATCAGCTTTTTGAGACGCTGGACCGCATGAAGAAGGAAGGCAAAACGGTCATTATGACGACGCATAAGCTCAAAGAGGTGATGTTCGCGGCAGATCATATCTCGGTCATGCGCAAGGGCAAGATGATTGCGACGATGGCGAAATCCGAAACGAGCGAACGTGAGCTTGCGCAGTTGATGGTGGGCGAGATGAGCTTAGTGAGCCGCGCGCAACAAAGAATGCGAGCAAAGGAGAAGCCGATGCTCACGGTCAAGGGGCTTGATGTCTATGCGGACCATGGGCGCAAGGTACTGGATGGGCTTCATTTTGAGGTAAATGAAGGTGAGATTGTCGGTATTGCAGGCGTCTCTGGAAACGGGCAGAAGGAGCTGGCAGAAGTGCTGACAGGGCTGCGTACGTGGAAGCATGGGGAAGTTCATTTTGATGGGAAAGCGCTGCGGAATGGGTCGGTTCGGGGAGCGATTGAGCTTGGGATCGGCCATGTGCCGGAGAATCGGATGCGCAGTGGTCTAGCTGGCAGCTTGGACTCGGTAGATAACCTGCTGTTCAAAACGTATCGTTCCTCGGAACGGTCAAGGTTTGGTTTGCTGCGAACAGGGAGTAATCGGCGTTGGTCTCAGCGGTTGGTCGAGATGTTCGATGTGAAAATGTCGGGAATCGATTCACCAGTTCAATTCATGTCGGGAGGGAATCAGCAGAAGCTGCTTTTTGCCAGGGAGATTGATCAAGGTCCCAAGCTTATGATTGCGGTACATCCGACGCAGGGACTCGATGTGGGTGCATCGGAAGGCGTGTATCAACTGTTGGAGGATTTGCGAAGTAAGGGGCGCTCTGTTTTGCTGATTTCGGAGGATTTGGATGAGGTGCTGCAGTTAGCTGACCGTATTCTGGTCATGTACGACGGGCGCATTGTCGGGAATATGCCGAGGGAAACGGCGAGCCGCGAGCACATCGGCATGCTGATGGCGGGATCGGAGGAGGGTGCAGGATGAGTGAACAACGAACAGCAGGCAGCATTCCGATCGAAAATAAATTGCCGAAGCGTGGAGCTGGGTTCCGAATGCCGTATCGGTTGGAAATTGATCCCGCAGGGGCGAATAGCCCTTGGTGGGTCACGATTATCGCCATCGCGTTGGCGTTGGTGGCTTGTGGGATTTTTATAGCGTTGAATGGGATGAATCCGTTCATGGTCTACGGCAAAATGGTGAAGGGAGCCTTCGGTTCCACCTTCGGATTGACGGAAACGTTAGTGAAGGCGATTCCTTTGCTGCTTTGCGGGCTGGGGGTATCGATCGCTTACCGCATCTCCGTGTGGAACATTGGGGCGGAAGGTCAGTTTGTGGCTGGGGCGATGGCGGCGACGGCGATTACGGTGTATTTTCCACATCTGCCAATGTACCTCTCGATCCCAGCTATGATGGTCGCGGGCATCGTGGCCGGCGGCTTCTGGGGATTGCTGACGGCGATACCACGGAACTATTTTCAGGTAAACGAACTCATTACCTCGTTGATGCTAAACTATGTGGCGTTGCTGGCGCTGAACTTTGTGGTTTTCGGACCGTGGAAAGATCCCAAAGGATTTAACTTCCCAGGATCTCCCATGTTCACAGTTGCGCAGTCTTTACCGACTTTTGGTACAACGCGGCTGCATTTGGGGCTGATTTTTGCCATCATCGCTGTGCTGATTTATGCCTTCGTTGTCCGGTATACGCGGTGGGGCTATGAGCTGCGGTTGATCGGTGCCAATAGTGAAGCGGCTAAAAATGCTGGCATTCGCATTTCCAGACATGTCCTGCTGGTCATGGTGATTAGCGGCGGGTTGGCGGGGCTTGCTGGCATGGGGGAAGTCTCTGGCGTAGCGCACCGTCTCATGTATGGGATTTCTCCTGGGTATGGGTACACGGCGATTATCGTGGCTTGGCTGGCGAAGCTGAATCCGATCGGGCTTGTGGTTGCTTCGGTGCTCTTCGGTGGGCTCATTGTGGGTGGTTATAGTGTGCAAATGATCGGACTTCCGTCCTCGATTTCGTCGATGATTCAAGGGGCGATCTTGTTTTTCCTCATTGCTGGGGGGATGGCTGGGAAATTCCGTATTCGTCGAAACAGCTGAGGTCGCTGACTTGGGGAGTCGGGTGAAAGTAATTTTAGTTAATGGTGTTAATGAACGGGGAGATAAAGGGGTGTAAGAGATGGATACGATCACACAAATCATTGTTTCGGCGATCTCTTCGGGTACACCGTTGCTTTTGGCCGTATTGGGTGGCATCTTGATTGAAAGATCCGGCATCATGCAGCTTGGCGCTGAAGGCTTGATGTTAATGGGTGCGGTGACTTCATGCCTCGTTTTCATACATACAGGAAGTTTAGTACTAGCCATTCTATGCGTGCTCGCGGTGAGCGGGGTACTCGGAATCCTTCATGGTTTCTTATGCGTAACGCTGCATGCGAATCAAGTTGTTTGCGGGTTGGCGATGACGATATTCGGCGCGGGTCTAAGCGCGTATTTAGGTAAGCCTGTGAGTGGTCAGCCACTTGTAGGTGCGGTGCCGAAGCTGGATATGCCGTGGCTGGAGCCAGTGCCGGTGATTGGCAAAATTTTTGCCCATATGGATTTGTTTACATGGTTAAGTTTCGTGCTCGTACTGGCTATGCACTTGTTCATCCATCGTACATCTTGGGGGCTTCATCTTCGTGCAGTTGGGGATAATCCAGCTACGGCGGATGTCATGGGGATTCCTGTGATCGCGATTCGCTACGGCTGCATTGTCGTGGGATCGATGCTGATCGGGATTGGTGGGGCAGATTTGCTGCTTGTATACACACCGACATGGAATGAGGGGATGACCTCGGGACGCGGTTGGATTGCGGTGGCGCTCATTATTTTTGCGAGGTGGAATCCGATTCGTGCCCTCGTGTGCGCGTATTTCTTCGGCGTGTTGGATAGTCTGGGGTTCCGTGTGCAGCTGATCGGCAGCCATATTCCTTCTTATTTTCTGAAAATGATTCCGTACGTCGTCACCATTCTGGTGTTGATGTTCCTCGGTTGGCGGAATAAAAATAAGCCATCTGGTGCGCCTGAGGCGCTTGGTGTGCCTTATATACGTGAGCAGAGATTTTAGTTTATGGGAAGTAGCTGGGATGAGATAGGGGGCAGGGGAAATCAGGAGGAAAACTGGAGGAATAATGAGAAAAACTAGGAGGGCAAACCATGAGTGAATTGGATGTTCATATTCCGTATTTAAAAAGATGTGTAGAGCTTTCTGTGCAGGCTAGAGAAGCTGGCAATACGCCTTTCGGTTCGTTGCTCGTTGGGCCAGATGGCGAGATTTTACTGGAGCATGGCAACGTAGAGATTACTGAATCGAATTGCACGGGGCACGCGGAAACGATGCTCATGGAGGTAGCTTCCAAGCGATACAGCAAGGAAGAGCTGTGGGCGTGTACGCTGTACACCTCGACGGAGCCGTGCGCTATGTGCGCGGGAGCGATTTATTGGGGCAACGTGGGACGCGTCATCTTCGGCATGTCGGAAGCGATGCTTGCGGGGCTGACGGGGGACAATGAGCAGAATCCGACGTTGATGCTGCCTTGTCGTGAGGTTTTTGCTAGAGGGAACAAGCCGATCCAGGTGATCGGTCCTGTTCCTGAGGTTGTGGAAGCGGCAGTCGCTGCGCATGACGGATACTGGGATTAATAAGGAAAGCCATCAGGATGTTTGTTATCCTGGTGGCTTTTTTTGCTTGGGTTGGAGGTTGTGTTGGCTTCAAGCCTGCCAAGCCTCAGGAAGGGCCTCGTGTTTCTGATCTAACTGGATTTTCTCCATCTATTTTAGCTCAATATCACGAATATGATGGATTAAATGTATTTCCTACAGTTAATTTTCAACTATTAGTCCGTTTCTTCAAAATTCCCTTAAATTACCTGCAGGTTTTACAGCTATTCTGGAAAAAGCATCAAATTCCCTGAAATTAACTGTAGTTTATACAGTTAAAGACTTTGAGAGTGACCTCGATGGTTGTTTGATAGCGATATAGGTAGGCGGGACGGAATTTGTGGGGGGAGTGGTGGTTGAGATGTGGGGGATAGAGAGGTGAGAGGCTGAAGTGATGGTGGAGTGATCGAATTGAGTTGGGGAAGGAAGAGAGATGGGAGACGACAGATGGAGGGGAAGAGAAGAGGAGATATATCGTGATGAAGAATTAGGGAATGGGGAGAAGTAGATGGCTAGAAAGCTGGAGGGCGGGGAGGTGGAGGTGGAGGTAAGGTGGAGATGGAGATGGAGATGGAGATGGAGATGGAGATGGAGATGGAAATGGAAATGGAGATGGAAATGGAATTGATGAAGGTTTTAAGTGAGGGAGAACTGTTGATGTGGCGTGATGGTGAAATGGAGTGATAGATGGTTGAAGTGAAGGGGTTGTTGGAGAAGTGGATTGCTCGAGAGATGTAGAAGTGGAGAGGTGGAGCCCCGCTGCCCGCCTATTTTAGCAAAAATACAAAAAAAGTTAACGATGTTATGAAAGATTACAAACTTCTTTCATATAAATTGACCCATAGGGATGGCGCAATTACAATGAAACAAATCTTGGAATAGAATGCATGGCATTTAAGGCAGAAATCGAGGTGTCGGGGTTATGAAGATCACACGGAAGCAAGTCAATGACATGAGTCAAGAAGCGTTCCTTGCAGCGTTTGGTCCGTTGTTTGAACACTCGCCTTGGGTGGCAGAACGGGCTGCAGAATCTCGGCCGTTCGCCGAAATCAAGGAGATGATGAGTGCCCTTGAACAAGAGGTAGAGCGAGCGAGTCGTGAAGAGCAGCTGTCACTGCTTCGGGCTCATCCCGATCTGGGTACACGCGTGCAGATGACCAATCACTCGGTCCAAGAGCAGTCAGGTGCCGGTCTCAACCAGTTAACCCCTGAAGAATACGAACAGTTTCTTTCTTTGAATAAACAGTATACGGACCGATTCGAGTTCCCTTTTATCATGGCGGTGAAGGGTCAGACCAAGGATACGATACGCGAGGCGTTACGTCATCGTATTCAAGGAACTCCAGAAGTGGAGCTGCTTACGGCACTACAAGAGGTTTGTAAGATTGGGCGATTCCGCCTGGCAGATATCGTGATGAATGAAACGGAGGAGAAAGCGATGGAACAAGCAAAAGGCGCAGAGAGAATCATGTACTACGGGAAAGGTGATGTTTGGGTCTATCGTTCTTATGCCAAGCCGCTCACGAATATCACGCTGATTCCGGAATCGGGTTTCACAGGGCGAGATAATGTGCTGTTCGGCATGAACATCAAGGTATCGGTGAGCGGCGAGAAGCTATTCACATCGTTCAGCGAGGGGGATAACACCAACGTTGTGGCGACAGATTCGATGAAGAACTTCATCCTGCGTAAAGCAGGCGAGTATGAAGGGTCTACGGCAGAAGGATTTTTGGCTTTCGTGAGCCGCCTCTTCCTAGAGAAGTATCCATGGATGACGGGGATTAAAATGAGCGCTGATCAGGTGGCATTTGAGACGTTGCCAGTACCAGGTTCAAATGGCTTCGAAGCAGGAAATCTGGTATATCGCTATTCACAAAATGAACACCCAACCGCATTTGTGGAACTTGTTCGTGTTGCAGACGATATCGTCCTCGCAGATCACTCTGCTGGCATAGCCGATCTTAAACTGGTCAAAGTCAAGGGAAGCTCGTTCGCCGGTTTCGTTCGTGATGAGTACACAACACTGCCTGAATCGTCCGATCGCCCTCTGTTTATATTCTTAGACATCGCATGGAGTTATGAATCAGCGGAAGATGCCTTCGATGCCGATCTAGGACGCTACGTTGCCGCAGAGCAAATTTATGATATTGCGCATACCGTATTCCATGAGCAGCATTCGCCATCGATCCAAAACCTCATCTATCGTATCGGGCAACGTTCGTTCCTGCGCTTCCCGCAGTTAAAAGAAATTCGCTTCGAGTCTAACAATCGGACGTGGGAAACGATTCTAGAGGAAGTTTCTGTTGGGGAAGGCAAAGTGTTTACAGAGCCTAGACCACCTTATGGTTTCCAAGGCTTTTCGATGACAAAGCGTGATTTGGAGGGCCTATGAGTGTAGGAATCACTTCGCACATACTGGATGTAAGCAGCGGCCGACCGGCTGTCGGCGTAAGGATCGACTTGTTCCGATTTGATGGAGGTGTGGCAGAACTGCTGCGTTCGGATGTTACGAATACAGATGGCAGACTGCCAGGGCCGATGCTAAGTGGGGATGATTTTACAATAGGGACGTATGAGCTTCTCTTCCATGTAGGTGACTACTTCAGAGGGAAGGGTGTGGAGCTTCCAGAGCCGGCATTTCTAGATCAAGTACCAATTCGTTTCGGTGTTGCCAATAACGCCTCCCATTATCACGTTCCCTTATTAATTGCACCGTGGGGGTATAACACGTATCGCGGGAGTTAAAGCAAAGAAGTAAGCGTTAATTGAATAGAGAGAGCTTCGAAGGAGGGTTTCGTAGGATGAATCGATTGGATCTTATCATTCGCAAAGGGACTGTGGTTCTGCAAGATGAGTGTCGACAGCTAGATATCGGGATACGGAACGGCAAAATTGCAGCATTAGGCGAAAACCTCGTTGTCTCGGAGCAAACACCTGTTTATGACGCAGAAGGCTTAACGATCCTGCCAGGCATGATTGATGCGCATGTTCATTTCAATGAACCCGCTCTTGGTCATTGGGAGGGCTTCGTTACAGGTTCTGCCTCGTTAGCTGCTGGCGGATGCACAATGTACATCGATATGCCGCTCAATGGTGTTCCACCTACCGTTCGGCTTAGTGCCTTAAAGCAGAAGTTGGACGCAGCCGAAGGGCAATCCCATGTTGATTATGCCCTGTGGGGCGGTCTCGTTCCCGGCAATATAGGCGAGCTTGAAGGGCTGGCACAAGCTGGCGTAATTGGTTTCAAAGCCTTCATGTCCTGCCCGGGCGGAGAAGGAGAAGATATTTTCACGGAAGTGGATGATGAGACGTTAGCTAACGGCATGAAGGAAATTGCACGCTTAGGTTTGGTGCTCGCTCTTCATGCTGAGAGCGAGGACATCGTCTCGAAGCTCGCTGCGGAGGCTGCTCAAGCAGGCAAGCGCAGCGCATTGGATTTCATCGCGACAAGGCCAATTGCCGCTGAAGTGGAAGCGGTGAACCGTGCATTGGGCTATGCGAAGCAGACAGGCTGTAAGCTGCATTTTGTACATATTTCTTCTGCCGAAGCCGTACAGTTGATCACGGAGGCGAAGACACAGGGATTGGATGTTACCGTGGAAACGTGCCCGCACTATTTGGCGCTAACGGACGTGGAGGTCGAGCGCCTCGGACCCCTTGCCAAATGTGCGCCACCGATCCGCACAGCGGAAGACCAAGCTCGTTTGTGGGCAGAGCTTACAGCAGGTCGGTTCGACATCATCGCATCGGATCACTCCCCTTCACCGAAGCACATGAAGCAGGGGGATTTCTTCGCAGCGTGGGGCGGCATTTCAGGGGCGCAAAGCTCGCTTGAGCTCATGTTGCACGAAGGCCATCTCCGCAGAGGAATTCCTCTACAGGAGCTCGCTCGTATGCTAGCGCTGGAGCCTGCTAAGCGCTTTGGCTTATATCCTCGCAAGGGGGAAATCGCCATAGGGACCGACGCGGATCTAGCTTTGGTGGATATGGCAGGGAGCTATACGCTGCAAGAGAGCGACTTGCACTATCGCCATAAGCAAAGTCCTTATGTGGGCAAAACGTTCGGCTGCAGCGTGAAGGCAACTTTCCTGCGGGGCGTTAAGGTGTACGAAAGAGGCGTGGGTGTTGGAGCATCGTTAGAGGGAACTTGGTTGCGTCACAGTGCATCGATCGGAGGCGGGCTAGATGGCTAAAATGAAAGGGCACCCACAGGAAGAAATGTTAGCTCAATACGGGGAGCGTATGCTGCTAGCTTTGGAGTGGTTGGCGACCTTCGGCGCCGATCCGGAAGGCGGCGTGACGCGACTCTTGTATGCGGAGCCTTGGCTTAAAGCGCAATTAGCACTAATAGACAATATGCAAAGCATGGGGCTTAAGGCAGATTTCGATGAAATCGGCAATGTGTACGGCAAATTGCAAGGAACGGATCCATCGTTAAAGCCGATGCTGACAGGTTCACATATTGATACTGTCAAAAACGGTGGGAAATACGATGGAGCCTACGGTGTCATCGCATCGATGATGGCGCTTGGTTATTTGAAGGCCGTGTACGGGGCACCGAAACGGACCTTGGAGATGGTCTCCTTTTGCGAGGAAGAGGGGAGTCGGTTTCCATTAGCTTATTGGGGCTCCGGTCATGTGACAGGGGTACTTTCCTTAGCTGAAGGCGCAGGCCTTGCTGATCCAGAAGGTGTGACGTTACTCGAAGCGATGGAGCGCGCGGGCTTTGATATCGATCAGGGTCAGCTCCATCCAGCAAAACGTAATGATATAGGCGGATATATTGAAATTCATATCGAGCAAGGCGCAGTCCTTGAGTTTAAAGAGAAGCAAATTGGCGTAGTTACAGCTATTGTTGGCCAAATTCGAATGACTGTCGTCGTTACGGGGATACCCAATCATGCGGGAACGACCCCAATGACAATGCGAAAAGATGCGCTGGCTGCCGCCGCCGAAATGGTCGCGCTGACAGAGAAGATGGCACTTGCGGAGGGCGAACCTTTAGTCGCCACTGTAGGGCGCTTAGAAGTGAAGCGTGGAACATCGAATGTCGTGCCAGGTGAGGTCGAATTTACGTTGGATATTAGGCATACTGACAAGCGAAAGATGGAGAATTTTCGTGCGGAGCTGATATCGCGGTTTGTGGAAATCGCCGTGCGAAGAGAACTTTATATAGATACAGTGGAACATCTAAATGCCTTACCAGTGGCCATGGATAGCGGGATATCGGCAGAAATTGAGGCTGCCTGCGACTTCTATGGCTACGAGCATATTCAGATGCCAAGCGGGGCGGGACATGATGCTCAGCTATTCGGACCGATCTGTCCGTCGGCCATGATTTTTGTGCCAAGCCGGGCAGGCATCAGTCATAATCCCAACGAGTTCACGAAACCGGATGATCTTATTGTCGGTTTTCAGACACTCGTTCATGTGTTATATCAATACGGCTACGGGGGAAAAGCAGATGAAAACCTATAAAGACTTATCACCATCCCTTCGAACGATCATGACCCCAGGTCCAGTCGAGGTTGACCCTAGGGTGCTGCGCGCGATGTCGTATCCCATTCTGGGGCAGTTCGATCCTGAATTTACCGAACTTATGAATGAAACGATGGAGATGCTTCGAGACGTATTTCAAACGAATAATCAATGGGCGTTTCCGATCGATGGGACGTCCCGTTCAGGTATAGAGGCGGTGCTGGTCAGCATCATTGAGCCTGGAGATAAAGTGCTCGTTCCGATCTATGGGCGATTTGGAAATTTATTGGTAGAAATTGCCGAGCGATGTGGGGCTGAAGTGGCGATTATCGAACAGGAATGGGGAGCGGTGTTCGATCCCATTGATATCATTACAGCCATCAGGCGGGAGAAGCCGACGATCGTGGCGATGGTTCACGGTGAGACGTCGACAGGCTGTATCCAAAAGTTAGATGGGATAGGGGCAGCTTGCCGAGAAGTGGATGCGCTTCTAGTCGTAGATGCTGTAGCCACCATTGGCGGAGTTCCCGTGAAAACCGACGAATGGCTGCTGGATGCGGTGATTGGCGGCACGCAAAAATGTTTATCCGTTCCATCAGGCATGTCACCGATTACGTATAACGATCGTGTTGAAGCGAAGGTTATGCGCCGTAAAACGATCGAACGGGGACTGCGGGAGAAAGGAGCTCCTATTTCCACGATTAAAGCTGTTGCGAGTAACTATTTCGATCTTGGCATGCTGCAGGATTACTGGAGTCCAAAGCGATTAAATCACCATACAGAGGCTACGACGATGTTGTATGCGCTGCGCGAGGGTTTACGCATTGTGCTGCAGGAGGGACTGGAAGAGCGATTCTTGCGCCATAAGCGTCATGAAGCGGCTTTGGTTGCCGGCTTGCAGGCGATGGGATTGACGTTATACGGTGATCCAGTGTGTAAGCTGCCAGTAGTAACCTGTGTACGTATTCCCAGCGGGGTAGATGGGGAAGCTGTTCGATCGATGCTGTTGAACAGCTTCGGTATTGAAATTGCTTCTTCCTTCGGTCCATTGAAGGGACAGATTTGGCGCATCGGTACGATGGGTTTTAGCTGTAATCAGAAAAATGTGCTTCATGTCCTCGGGGCGCTCGAAGCAACACTTCACTGGTATGGTGTGGATATATCTGTAGGGAAGGCGCTGCAAGCTGCACTAGCGGTATATGCTCTTGAACAGGAGGGATAATCATGTTAAACATCATGCCACGAGCAGAGCGAGCCATGATTGCTACGCCACATTATTTGGCTAGTTCCGTGGGGAGTGCGATTTTACAGCAAGGCGGCAATGCCTTCGATGCAGCAATTGCCATTAGCGCGACCCTAGGTGTCGTTTATCCGCATATGACGGGGCTCGGGGGAGATGCTTTTTTCCTCATGCATGAGGCGGCAACAGGTGCTTATACCGGGTTTAATGGAAGCGGGAAGTCCGCTGCGAAGGCGACGCCTGATTTTTATAGAGAGCAAGGGATGAATCAGATTCCACAGCGCGGCATTTTAAGCGCAATAACAGTTCCGGGTATGGTTGATGCTTGGTGGCAGGTGTGGGAAAAGCACGGAAAGCTCCCGTGGGCAAAATTATTGGATGCAGCCATTGGCTATGCCGAAAAAGGGTTCCCGATCTCCCGTAACTTACTGGTCTGGATGCGTAAGGATGAGCCATTCATCCGGGCTTCTGTGCAGCTTAGTGCTTTGTATATGCGAGATGGCGAGCTTATGAAGGAAGGCGATCGGCTGATTCAGCTGGACATGGCGAGGACGCTCCGACTGCTTCAACAAGAAGGAAGAGATGCGTTCTACTCGGGCCCGTTGATGCAGACCATTGTGGATAACGTGAAGCAAGATGGCGGTCTGCTGGAGGAAGAAGATTTCCGCAGCTTCGCTGGCGAATGGGTGGAACTGCTATCAACGACGTATCGTGGATACGACATTTATCAAATGCCGCCGAACTCGCAAGGGTTCACAGCGCTCATGATGATGAATATGTTAGAACATATCGATATGGCAGCTGTACCTAGAGCATCGGCGAACTTTTACCATCTGATGTCGGAAGTGATCAAGAAGGCGTTCAAAGACCGAGATCGCTATTTAACGGATCCACATTTTAGAGAGATACCACTCCAAAGATTGTTGTCGAAATCGTATGCGCAGGAGCTCTGGCGTGAGATTCAGGCGAATCCTTTGAAGGTAAGTGAGCATCTCTCGCCAGCGATCGGTCAGGACACTGCCTATGCGGCTGTTGTAGATGAAGAGGGGAATTCGGTTTCTTTTATCCAAAGTCTCTATTTCGATTTCGGGGCAGCTTACGTTCCTGGCGATACAGGCATTATTATGCAAAATCGGGGCTCCTTCTTCTCGCTTGATCCTGCCTGTGCGAACGTGTTGGAACCACGCAAAAGATCGTTCCATACGTTGATGCCCGCAATGGTAAGTAAGGCCGGGAAGCCTTATATGCTGTTCGGCACGCAAGGAGGAGAAGGGCAGCCGCAGACGCAGCTTTCGATACTCACGGGGGTATTGGATTACGGTTTATCGATTCAGGAAGCCATTTCACTGCCACGTTGGGTATATGGACGTACTTGGGGGGAAGATGGGGATGCGCTGAAGCTGGAGCATCGGCTTGAACCTGAAGTATATACAAAACTGAAGCAATGGGGACATCGCGTGGAGCCGGTGAAGTCGTGGGACGGCATTATGGGGCAGGCGCAGGGCATTGTCATTGATGAACAGGGCTTCATGAGTGGGG
The DNA here is from genome assembly GCF_052115445.1 of Paenibacillus sp. 2RAB27. Taxonomy (NCBI): domain Bacteria; kingdom Bacillati; phylum Bacillota; class Bacilli; order Caryophanales; family Paenibacillaceae; genus Paenibacillus; species Paenibacillus sp. 2RAB27. The sequence continues at coordinate 128,427 of NZ_JBFRGR010000018.1, read as the reverse complement.
CGGCTGATCCACGTGGTGATGGCTTGGCGATTGGCTGGTAGCATGGGATAGAACAGGGAGACCAACAAAGGTAAACAATGCGTGAAATGAAAGCATGAAATGAAAGGGATAAGTGTCAGGCAGCATGTATATAAACATGAGATATGCAGTTCGTGGTAAATTRTGGTATTTCATGAACTAAGGTGTAGCTCAAAGGGCAACTCGTGAGAATAGCGTTATGCCATAACGTTATTCGGATATATTCTGAATGCAGCCAAGATATAGAATGATAGCATAACGTTATATATATGGGGCAGGGGTTCATCATCTAGCATTTATTTTCAACTGCATAACTCATGCGTAACATAAAAAAGAAGGAGCGATGAGCGATGGAGGCCTATGACATTTTGCAAGCTGTGGAAAATAATACGGGAGCTCGTGTATTAGCAACAGTGATTCATGTGGAAGGGCACGCTTATCGCAAGCAAGGAGCCCTCATGCTGTTAATGGCAGATGGAAGCACGTTAGGGAGTATTTCTCCAGGGTGTTTGGAAGGTGATCTCGCTGCTTACGTGCCAGGCGTGTGGGAATCGCATAAACCGCAAATGGTTGAATACGACATGAGGCCTGCCGATGACTTTGGTTGGGGGGAGACGATTGGGTGCGGCGGGTTGATCCGTATTTTGCTTGAGCCACTTGCTGGAGAGCTGTTGGTTAACCTGCTGGTTGTGAAAGACAGATTGGATCATGGTGAAGTTGTGGAGCTTATTCGCACCTATACCGATGGGTATTCGAATATTAGGTACGCGTTGCGCGGCTCTGGTGTAGAGGAGGAGGGGCTTTCTGCTACTTCAGCTGTGAGAGAGCCGTTTCGCTTAGTGACGAGTACGCTATTTATGCCAAAGCCAAGAGTCATTGTTTTCGGTGCGAACCCTGATGCGGTCCCGCTCGTGCAAATGGCTGCAAGCAGCGGCTTTCGTGTGGTGGTCACGGATTGGCGGGAATCGTTCTGCAACGCAGAGCGGTTCCCAGGGGTTGAAACGATGGTCGCTTTTCCAGAGTCGTTAGTCGAAAAGCTTGCGCTGAATGAGCGAGACTACGTCGTAATCATGAGTCATCAGTTCGAGAAGGACACCGCCTTTTTTCGGGGCATTATGGCTTATAACTTACACTATTTAGGCATTATGGGCTCCAAGGAGCGCACGGCGAAAATGCTGGAAGGTTTCGAGCGCCCAGACTGGCTGCATGCGCCAATTGGCTTAAACATCGGCTCGGAAGGCGCGTTCGAGAACGCGATTAGCATTGCGGCTGAGCTGATTGCGATCAAGCGGAGCAAATATGGAGCGGGTGTATGGTCATCATCTCTAACTCATGGACGGGATGTTCAAAGCTTCTGCTCGTGGTGAAGTCGGGGGAGAGGGTGGAGCTGATGAAGCCGGAGAAGATGGTGGAACTAGGGAAGAGGGCGAGACCGGAGAAGATGGTAAGGTCAGGGAAGAAAAAAATCGTGGGCGTTTACTTGGCTGCTGGGAGTAGTCGGCGTATGGGGAGTGCGAAGCAGTCCCTTGAGTTGGCTGTGGGCGCCAGCCTTGGAGGTATCGCCCTGCTGAAGGCGCTTGCCTGTGCGGAGTTAGAGCAGGTGATTGTCGTTGTACAGGAAGGGGATACGTTGGCATGGTTGCCGGAAGAGGCTCGTGCTCATCTCGCGAGTGGCAGATGCCGCACGGTGGTGTGCATGGATGCTGGTCTTGGAATGGCACACTCGCTTCGCACGGGTATTCAAGTGGCAGAGGAGCTGGCGGCTGATGGTGCGATGGTTATGCTGGCTGATCAGCCATTCATTGAGGAAGCTATGTTGGAGGGGCTGATTGATGCTTACGAGGCGGATGCGGACTACGATTATGTTGCTAGTGGTGATCAGGGGGTCCCGAAGCCGCCAGTCATTCTAGGGAGCGGAATGTGGCCAGCTATCGCTTCGTTGGAAGGTGATGCTGGTGCGCGAGCACTGTTTCATTTGCCAGCATTTCGCGGGCAGATTATTGAGGAAGCAGCGCTGACATTTATGGATATTGATACCGCCCAGCAATATGAAGAGGCAAAAACGATCTACAAGCCGTAAAATACGTTAGATTATATGACATATAATTAGCTATGGAGTGCATTGATACGAATGATGCGCTATTTTTTTATATAAAAAAACAAAATGATGTTATGTTAGTTGACGTTAAATTCGAATATTGTTTATAGTAGATCTAATTTATCGGAACGTCGTTCCGCAACTTTTTGAAAATGGCAGATTTCGCCGAATTAGTGGAACCAGGTTCCGTTAGATGGCACCCCACGAACACGGTCACCACGCAGCAAGCCGGCTTCACGCGGTAAACTCAGAACGCATAACGAGCACGTGGTCATTCAGAATCTCTGAGGAGGGTTGAATATGTCCGTTCCGATGCATCAGCTGCCCGAGCAGCAGCCTTCCGTATGGCAGCCGACAAGTGTAGAGGAAGCAATTCAATTGAAACATAAATGGGGTAATGATGCTGTCCTTGTTGCTGGAGGTACTTGGCTTCGCACGCGCTGGGAAAATGGGCTCTCCCCGATACCGCAGCATTTCATTAGTCTTGGACGAATTCTTGTCCTCTCGGGATTAACGGTTAATTCCCAAGGTCAAGTTCATATAGGCCCTGCCCTAAGCATTGCAGATTTGATGAAAAACGAGCTGGTTCAGCAGAAATGCGGACTTCTCGTGCAAGCCTGTTCGGAGATTGCAGCCCCGTCGATTCGGAATTTAGCCTCGATCGGAGGCAATGTGATGACACGTACAGGGGATCTAATTCCTGCACTGCTTGTGATGGATGCACAGATCATGTGTACAGATGGACAGAACGAGCGAATGATTGCGTTGAAGGATTGGCTGGCTGCTCCACATGGGGCTCCTGACGAGATCATGACGGGGATTATTGTGCAGACAACGGCGGGATTGGAAAGTAGGGACAGTACGGAGATCGCCGCCAAGAACCTTGAAGATGGTAAGCCGACGGATGGGCAGTTAGCTGCTGCGATAGAAAAGGAGTTCATCCATGAGTTCTACCTCAAGGTTGGGCGCAGAGAGGCATTCACACCATCGGTCATCACCGTCGCGGGCAGGCTTTCCCTCCACGCAGATGGGACGGTTACCGACATCGCCTTAGCGGCAGGCGGAGGCAACGCGGTTCCTGCGAGGTTCTCGGCTCTGGAAGCGGGAATGATCGGGAAACCGTTAACCAAGGCAGCTTTGCAGATACTTCACAAAGGGGTTATGGCTGATTTCAACGCTGTGGCAGATGATTATGCTGGAGTAGCTTACCGCAAACAGACGGCAGCGAATTTGATCATTTCGGAGTGTTTCAAAGCTTGGCACAAAGGGGGCGGAGCCTATGCTCCTTAATCGGAATGCGAAGAAATGGATCATTAGACCTGATGGCAAGGAGAAGGTAACAGGGGAGCTCCGGTATCTCACCGATTTAACCGCCTCAGGCATGCTGCACGGAAAAGTGCTGCGGAGTCAATACCCGCATGCTTGGATTCTTTCCATTGATACAAGCAAAGCCAAACAATTACCTGGCGTGCGCGTGGTCTTAACGGCTGACGACGTACCAGGATTGAACCTATTCGGAATTGCTTTTCCTCATCAGCCGGTGTTTTGTCAGGATCGTGTTCGATATATCGGGGATGCGCTGGCATCTGTTGCAGCAGATACAGAGGAACTAGCGGAATATGCATTAAGCCTTATTGAAGTCGTGTATGAGCCGCTTCCTCTTGTAGATAACCCAGAAACAGCGCTGGAAACGGGTACGATTATGCTGCATCCCGAAGGGAATCTGCTACATCAAACCTCTCTACAGCATGGGGACACGAACATTGAGGCAGTTTTCGCAACATGTGCACACGTCGTGGAAGAAACCTATCTAACGCCTCGACAAATGCACACGTATATGGAAACGGAAGGCGGTCTCTTTATCCCTGAGGATAATGGGAGGCTGACTGTGTACTCGCCGACCCAGCATGGCTATAAGGATCGCTTTCAGCTAGCGCGGATCCTTGGTATCCCAGAGGATCAAATCAGAGTCGTTTCCAGTCCAATCGGCGGTTCGTTTGGCGGGAAAGATGAGCTTAATGTGCAGCCTTTCGGCGCACTGATGGCACGAATGACAGGCAAGCCGATCAAAATGCACAATTCCCGCCGCGAGTCTGTGATCTCCGGCATTAAACGTCATCCGATGCGGATCACGATGAAAACAGGCACAGATGCACTCGGAAAGCTGATCGCACATCAGGTTCGCATCCTTGCAGATACAGGGGCGTACGCGACACTAGGATGTGAGGTGTTGAATTTTGCAACCGAGCATGCGATTGGTCCGTACAAGATCCCGCATGTCGATGTAGAAGGCAAGAGCGTCTACACGAATAACGGTGTATCCGGTGAGTTTCGGGGATTTGGCGGCAATCAGGTGATTTTTGCGGTGGAGAGCCAAATCGAGCGCCTCGCCGAGAAGCTCGGCATGGACGCGTGGGCGCTGCGCAAGCTCAACTTGCGCCAGCCAACCGATCCTGGCCCGATGGGCCAACAGATCGTGGCCACCGAAGGCGCCGCCCAGGTGTGGGCGAAGGCGCAGGAGTCGCCGCTCTGGGCGAAGCGCGCCAGCAGCGCGCGCCATCCAGAGCAAGAGCCGTGGCTGCGCCGAGGCGTCGGCGCTGCGCTGGTGATGCACGGTGCCGGGCTAGGCCTCGGTATCCCCGATCACTCCGGCGGCCGCATCGAGCTCACGCCGGAGGGCAAGATCCAGGCCTCCTTCGGCTTCGAGGAGTTCGGCCAAGGGCTCTATGCAGCACTCACGTTGATACTGCAGGACTGCTTCGGCTGCGCCGCCGATGACATCAGCATCGTCATCGGCGATACCGACCGCGTGCCGAGCAGCGGTTCGAGCACGGCCTCACGCGCCACCACGATGATGTGGCGCGCGCTCCAGCGGCTTAAGCCAGCCTTCGTGCTGGCGCTGCTGGAGCAGGCTTCGCTGCTCTGCGGCGTTCCGGCCGCAGAGCTCGCAACCGGCGCAGGCGGGATTCATCACAAGGGTGATGAATCGGGGGAGCCGGTTGTCACGTATGCGGAGGCCGCTGCGGCAGCAGTGAAGCCGATCCTCGCGCATACGGAGTTCGACTACCCGACGACGCCCGAAGGGCGGGTCGGGGCGCACTACCTGTACTCTTACGCGGCCGCTATCGTAGAGGTAGAAGTCAATATGCTGACCGGACGGGTCAAGGTGCTCCAGACGGATCATGTCATCGCCGCAGGACCAGTGATTAATCCGATGGGCTTTCTGGGACAAATTGAGGGCGGCAGTGTAATGGCATTGGGTTACACATTGACTGAGGATGCAGTGATGAAGGAAGGTCGTTATCTCAGGCATAATCTCGATACGTACCTCGTTCCCACGTTCAGCGACAGCCCACTTCGTATTCAAGTTGAAGCGATTGAAGAGCTGCCGGAGGGAGATACATTTGGCCCTCGTGGCGTTGGAGAAATCGGTTCTGTCGGCTTGGCTCCTGCCATTACGGCGGCAGTACGGCAAGCGACAGGCATTTGGGTAAATAAGTTGCCCATATCACCAGAAGACATCGTGCAATCCATCGATTGGTTAGAAGGGGTGGAGGCCAGTGATTAATACATCTTTTGTGCTTGATTGCACCATTAACGGGAAAGTAGTTTCGATCCCAGTACCTGCGTCCAAAAGGATGTCAGCGATTTTGCGGGATGATCTGCTAATGACCGGTACCAAGGTTTCTTGTGAAATTGGGCGCTGCGGCGCATGCATGATTCTGCTCGATGGTCAACCTGTGAATTCCTGTTTACTGATGGCGTATCAAGCATCGGGCAAGGAACTGACAACCATTGAGGGAATCTCGGCAGGCGAAGAGCTGCATCCGATTCAGCAAGCCATGTTAGAGGAGGGGGGATTGCAGTGCGGCTACTGTACGGCCGGCATGGTTGTAACCTTAACGGCGTTGTGGGAATCAAACCCTGCTCCAACGAGGGCTGAGGCTGAGAAAGCACTGTGCGGGAACATATGCCGGTGCACAGGGTATGAGGGGATTTTCAGAGCAGTAGAGAAATGCGGATTGTCCATCAAAAGAGAGGGGTAGAAGCGATATGAGAAAAACCATGCTGTCTATTACTGCTATTATGCTAGTGATCTTAAGTGCCTGCTCCACGAGCACGACAACAAGTTCTACAACAGCACCTGCTTCCACCACGGCTGCTTCTACTGCAGCAACAACAGAGAAGAAGTTGCCAAGAGTTGCTTTTGTGTATATCGGTGTGCCGGGGGATGGCGGATGGACGTTCGAGCATGACCAAGGTCGTCTGATGATGGAGAAAGAACTAGGGATTAAAGCGACGACGGTTGAAAATATTCCAGAAGGCCCTGACGCTGAGCGTGTATTTGAGGAGTTGGCTCAGAAAAATGATATTATTTTCGGAACCTCCTTCGGGTACATGGACCCCATGGTAGCGGTGGCGGCGAAGCATCCGAATGTGAAATTCCTGCACGCCACTGGCTACAAAACAGCGCCGAACCTAGGCACGTACATGGGACGTGAATATCAAAGTGCTTACCTGGTTGGTATGGCTGCAGGGAAAATGACGAAAAACAACCATTTGGGCTATGTCGGCGCGTTCCCGATTCCAGAGGTTATTTATACGATTAATGCGTTCACGTTAGGTGCGCAAAGTGTGAATCCGAATATTGATGTCTCTGTAGTGTGGAGTAACACATGGTTTGATCCCGCTACAGAGAAGCAAGCGGCTATTTCCTTGTTGGATAAAGGAGTAGACGTGTTGGCGGCGTACCAAGATTCACCGGCAAGCATTCAAGCGGCTGCTGAACGCAAAGTATGGGGCATCGGGAAYGATTCCGATATGGGCAGATTCGCACCGGATACGTACATATCGAACCCGAAATGGAACTGGGGCCCTTACTACGTGAAAACGGTGAAAAGTATCATGGATGGTACGTGGAAAGCAGATAGCTACTTCGGCAGTATGAAAGAGGGCATCACAGACATCGCGCCGCTTGGCAAAAATGTGCCAGGGGATGTTAAAGCGCTCGTAGAGAAGAAAAAAGCGGAAATTCTGAACGGTACGTTCGAAGTATTCCAAGGGCCTATCGTGGATCAAGATGGCAAAACACGCCTCGAATCCGGGAAGAAGATGACGGACGAAGAAATCCTTGGCACGACTTGGTTTGTTAAGGGGATTAAAGGTGTCATACCTAAATAAAGGACGAAGGATGTGACTGGCGATGACAATACAAGATATCGCATTAATTCACGAGTGGCACCCGGTGTTGTTGTCGTCAGCACTGACGGATAAGCCGGAGGCTGTTGTAGTACTAGGGGAGAAAGTAGCGGTATTCCGCACCACGCAAGGCGTCCACGCTTTCAAAGACTTATGTATTCATCGCGGTGTGCCGCTCTCACTGGGGAAAGTAAGCGGCGATGAGTTGGTTTGCGCGTACCATGGCTGGTCTTACAATGGCTGTGGTACGTGTACCAAGATTCCTTCCTTACCGAAGGAACAGGCCATTCCTTCGAAGGCTAAGGCCTTCGTTTACTCTTGCGTAGAAGCACATGGACTAATCTGGGTGTGCCTAGGGACACCTGCAGGACCTCTGCCTAAAGTGAGTGCCTATGTGCCCGAGGGCTTCAAGGAAGTATTCATGGGGCCTTACACCCTGCAAGCAGCAGGTCCTCGCATTATTGAGAATTTCCTCGATGTATCCCACCTTATGTTCGTGCATGAGGGACTGCTGGGCGATAGTGAGTTCGCTGAAATCAATGATTATCACGTATTGGAAGAGGACGGCGTTCTGCGTTCTGAAGAAATCATCGTGTATCAGCCGGATGCGGATGGGACAGGGCGCGGTGTAAATAGCCGTTATGTATATGAGGTGTTCGGTCCTTTATGTGTAGCTTTTACGAAGAGAGATGACGTATCCGATCATATCTTTCGGTTGTTTCTGATGGTGTTGCCGGTTACGGAGCAGACTAGCGTGGCTTACATGCTGAAGCAAAGAAACTATGCGTATGACGAGCGCGATGAGGTATTCATCCAATTCCAAGACAGGCTCATTGAGCAGGATCGGATCATGGTTGAGAACCAGAAGCCGGAGCTGCTGCCGCTAGATTTGCAAGCTGAGCTGCATCTGAAGTGTGATCGTTTGAGCATCGCTTACCGCAAACGCCTTCGCGAGTTAGGTGTCACCTTCGGGACGGCCTAGCGAGATTTGTCGGATTAGGGAAGAGTAGTGCGAATGACATGCATACGAAATAAAAAAAGGATTGTATAATTAGCATGTGGCTAATATGCAATCCTTTTTTATATTTGGTAAAATAAGACTACTAGATTACCACCAATAGTTAGAAGGCTCATTGGCATTTTGTTTTCTTGTGTCTGAAGGCGTTGTAAATGTTTTGATAAGTGCAGCTGTTTCTTCAGCAGATAAAGGTTGAGCCACCATAAAGGAATCTGCTTGCTTGCGCAGTTCTGCGCGTTTCACTGCTTGTACGGAACGTTGCAATTCTGGGTTCAATTGAATAATCGCCATTGGTTTAGCTCCCTCTTTTTTAAGAATAGGTTACAAGAGTGATTATAGCAAAATAATGGAATTTAGGGGAGAGGTAATTGAAAATAGTAGTGAAAATTTCTGTGAGTATGTATATGGTGCTCTTCATTGCCTTGCAAATCTGGTGCTCGTTTGTAACCTTCCATTTTCCCTATAATGGTATCTACTTGGACACAGCTCGTACAGATGAGTGGATTGTCAGTAAACTTGAGGCGAATAGCACGAATGATAAGATTCATATCGGCGATAAAGTCATTGCGATTGATGGTAAACCACCAGGTGAATGGTCAACCGTCAAGCGATGGAATGTGGTTGAGAAGGCGAACACGGTTGTGATTGGGCGAGATGGCGTCGTAGATTCTATCGATTTGAGGACAAGCCGACCAGCCCTGTTCGATATCATTTCGCTCGCCGAGGAATTCGTCTGTCTATTCATGTGCGTACTCTTATTAGTAAGGGAAAGTCGTTCGCCTTCGGCACGCTTGCTCGCTTTCTCGTTCCTTAGCGCTGCCCTCATCTTCATGAGCTTAGGCGCATCCATGCGGGGAGATTTAATAGGCAAGTTGATGATTGCTAGTTCGATGATGGTGCTGCCTATTGTCTTTCTACATTTCCTTGTGGTGTTCTTCAAAGAAAAGGGAGACATGGAGCTGCCCAAGGGTCATTTTAAATATTTGTACGGGATTGCCTTCCTAGCTTTTGTTTTGAGAGGTCTATACTTATTTCCTTCGATGGCGTTCGTGTATCGGTATGACGGATCGGTCACGATGGGATTCTTCATCATTGTTATTTCCTTAAATATTTCCCTATTGGCAACGTTGTTTGTAAAGATTAGGAAAGCGCAGACGCCGCTGGCTGGTATTATCAAAAGTGTGTTCTACTCCTTGCTCATTTCGTTTCTACCTATTATCTGTCTCTCGTTCCTCCCGCAGCTCATTATCGGAGATTGGATATTCGATCCTATTTATACAAGTTGGCTATTATTAATATTTCCCATCACGTTCTCTTATTTAATCGCTTCCGATCAGTTATACGATATTGGTCTTGTCGTACGGCGTGTTTTATTTGCTTGTCTGATGGCCGTAGTACCTGTCAGCTTGTTTACTGGCGCTTTTGCTATTATTTTTCATGGGGAAACCAACGGAAAGCAAATTTTATTCGTATTCCTAGGCTCGATCTTCCTTCTTTCTGCCATGTTGTATGCAGCCGAATATTGGACGACGAGATTAGAGCCCTATTTATTCCCGAGGAAGTATGTATTGAAGTCAGCGCTAAAAAAGATTTCCAAAAATCTGGGAACTATCTCCAGCTTTCGTGATCTTAAGGATATCATCCTAGTGGATATTGTGGGCACGCTGCAAGTGACAGGTGGTGCGATTGTTTTTCGGCATAAAAACGATATGGAGATTTTCTGTGAAGGTGAAGTCGATACGGCAGAAATCCAGCGTTTGGTGAATTCATCTGCCATGCTCGATCATCCATACTTCACGTTCATGGAAATGAACTGCCATGAGGAATACACCAGCTATCTCATCGTAACTCGGAAGAAGACGAACACACGGATATCGAAGGAGGAGCTGCAGTGGCTGCAGTTAATCACTTCCTACTTGGAAGTAAGTATGGAAAATGTGTATCTGATTCGTAAGTTAACGGGCAGACTTCAGCAAATGGTTTCCCATCTTCCGCAGGAAGAACATCTCTGGTTACGGAAGGTGATGTTCGAGCTGCAGGAGGAGGAACGTGTTCGAATTGCCACGGATCTTCATGATACGACGATGCAGGATTTATTTTTCCTCAAGCGAAGATTAACCTCATTGGCCGAGAAACCTTCGATGCGTCAAGAGGATCGTGAACAGCTGAACAGCATGAACAACTTCGTGGAAATGATCAATGCCAGCTTGCGTCAGAGCTGCTTCGAATTGAATCCTCATCTGTTGAAAGAGGTAGGGTTGAAGCAAACCTTGAAGACGTTCGTTGAGAAGGAATCGTATACGACGCCGTTCGAGATTTCCTTCCGAGCCGAGCAAATTTCCGAAATCGAAGGCAAGGATTTACCGGCCAAACGGCATATCTTCCGGATTGTACAAGAATTACTTAACAACGCGAAGAAACATTCGCAGGCGGCTAATGTCAGCTTTCATTTGTGGGAAGAAGATCATTTCTTTTATTTAAGTTATCGGGATGATGGCGTAGGGTTTCATGTGAAGGAAGAGGTCGCCGTTGAAATCGCCGCATCGGGTGGTATGGGGCTTGCTTATATGAGAAGCCGTGTGCTGCATGTAGGCGGGAGCTTTGAACTGGAGACCGCTGAGGGGGAAGGGACCCATATTTTGATCACAATACCAACTGAGGAAGTGATGTCAGCATGAGCGAAATCGTCAAAACATTAGTGGTCGATGACCATCCCTTATTTGCAAGAGCGACGAAGACGTTGCTTGATGAGATAGATCGTATCGAGGTAGTTGGCGTTGTTAGTAATGCGAAGGAATGCTTGGAGTATGTAAAGTTGCATCAGCCTGGACTCATATTTCTAGACTATCAGCTTCCCGATCAGACGGGCACAGAAGTTGCCGCACAGCTGAAGCAGCTATATCCGCACATCCATATTATCATTTTCACTGGTATTGAGTTGGCAGGTATTTACAATAAATTGATTGAAATGAAAGTAAGCGGTGTCCTATCGAAAGAGTCGACGGAGCGGACGATCAAGAATATGGTGTATTGTATTTTGGATGGATATACGATGATTCCGCTGTCCGTTTTCAACCAGATGCAATTAAATGAGGCCGATGCAGGCGAAGAATGTGAACTGCAAGAGGAAGAAGTGCTCATGATGAACATGCTGGTTAAAGGGGCTACACACGAACAAATTGCTGAACGAATTTTCATGAGCAAACGTACGGTTGATAATTATTTGCGTAAAATTTATGATAAATGGGGCGCGAAATCAAGGACAGAGGCTTTGGAGAAGTTTATCAAAAGTAAATATTACACCTGAAAGTAGGCGCTTCGCATGCAGGACATTCAGCAGCACATGGCACGGATGATGGATGATTATATGTTTGATGAGGATTTGAAAATGCTGCTGAGATCATGTATGTCAGATAACGAGACCTCGAGTCTGTCTTGGTCCAAAGTCACGTTGTGCACACACGCTATGTTTGGTGGGGGTTCGCCTGATATCTATCGACGAGCGGCTTTGACGGAGCTAGTTGTTCTTATCCTGGATATCGTCGATGATCTGCAGGATCAGGACAGCGAAAGTAAGCCTTGGATGCGCGTGGACACGGCGAGTGCGTTGAATGCTGTATTGGCGCTTCTGATGGGTGTGATAGGTGAATTGGGCAGGATAAATGCCAGCGGAACGATGCTGGTTGAAATTAGCAAAATCATTGCTAGATCGATTAATGGCCAGCATAAAGATGTGATTAATGCGGTTTCCACTGTCGATGAATATTTATGGATGACCCAAGAGAAGTCGGGTTCGTTATTCCGTCTTGCTTGCTTCCTAGGCTATTCGGATACAGCCTGTGCAGAAGGAACAATAGAGCAGCTGCATCAGATCGCCGATTGTGTGGGACTTCTCCACCAGATACAGAATGATGTGCGGGATCTCGTTCGCTATGATGAGAAAAGTGACCTCATGGCGAAGAAGCGAACGCTGCCCATCCTGTATCTCCTCTCCATCGAAGATGAAGAGTTCTCACCTGTGAAGGCCTATTTCAGGGGCGAGATCACGGCTGAACGTTTTGCAGAAAAGGAAGACGAAGTGAAACAGTTGATTCAGGACTCGGGCTGCTTGGAATATGCACGCATCGTGCAATCGGTGTGCACGCAGAAAGCGGAGGAGTTATGGGCAGAGCTGCCGGCGTTGTCGCCATGGAAGGAAGAGTTCCGGACGCTCACATGGGGCGATTTCATCAAGCTGGGTGTAGAAGTGGAGCAGGCATAGCGCCTGCTCTTTAATATCTCCTGAGCCCCAGGAAATAAATGGATTTTATGTAGTTAAATATTTGGATTCTCCAGTCAAACGCAGATTAGATGGAAAATATACAGTTAATTTTATACATTTTTACGGATATAAACGAAAGAAGTGATTTTAACTACATATTTTACAGTTAATCGAGTTTTCGAGGAGATTTCTCGTAAATAGCTGTACATTTTCCAGTTCATACAAACCTCTAGCCTCTCAAAACCAACAAACTCCCCCCCAACCCCCATCAACGCCCGAGCGCAGAGATCTCGAGTATGCATGTGAGAACTATATAGGTGCGATATATCCTAAGTATTACAAAGGCATTCGTGGATACAAGTACACCATAAAAAAATGATATGGAACGCAAAAATGTTGAATTTTAATCGGAAGCGGTCTTCTGATAGAATTTAGATGGAGTTGGTTTCGTATTATAGGAGCGTGCCTGTGCGAAGAGATGATCCGAAAGGATGTGTTCCGTTCATACGGGTGAGCTTGGAATGGAGGAAGCGCATGTTTCAGATCCTCATCGTGGATGACGAGCATATTGAAAGAGAAGGGATTAAGCGATTAATCCATAAATATAAATTGCCCTTAGCTGTGTTGGAAGCTGAGAATGGTGAAGAAGCCTTAGAGATGCTAACTTCGCATCCCATCGATATTGTTTTAACCGACATCAAGATGCCATTTATGGATGGCCTTACGTTGTGTGAGCGGGCACGGGCGCAGTTCCCGGAGTTGAAAATTATTATTTTCAGCGCATATGGGGAGTTTGAGTATGCACAACGGGCGATTCACTATCAAATTTCCTCGTATCTGCTCAAGCCGATCGATGTGAGTGATTTCCAAAGAGCCTTTCATGAGGTCATTGCCCTCTGTCATAAGGATCAGGAACAAGAGAAGGAAGAACTGTTCTTAGAGATCCTTCATGCTGCACAAGCTTCTTCATCGCTCTCTCGCAAGTTAGAGCTCATTGGGCTTCATTTTAGTCAGATGTCCGTTCAATTGATTCTAATAGACTACAGTTCATCGGTCTTTGATGTAGAGCACGACTTGCTTCCAGAGAGGCTTCAGGCCGTCATTCGTGCGCCATTCGATTATGTGAATTTGAATGAAAGTCAGAGCTTGGTTTGTGTGCGCTGGGATCACACGGTGCGTAAGGAAGATCTGGAGTCGCTAGGCAGCAAGTTGAAAGCAAGCATTGCGGACATCTACAACGAAACCTTTACAATGGTCATTTCCAGGCTAATCAATAAGGGAGATGAGTTGGCACCCGAGTTTAAGCTCATGGAGAATGTGCTGGACTATAAATTCTTCTTTCATGAAAGCACAGTGCTCTATACAGATGAGAGCCAAGGGCAAGAAGAAATAGCGAGCACCATCCCTAAGCTGATGGAAACTCTCTATTGGCACTTGGAAGTCAAGGATGAGTTCGGCCTACGCCAAGGTGTTGAGCTATTCTTTAAGACGATTGACGGGAGCGGGCAGCATTCCGCGATTTACGTGAAGTACATGTGTACGGAGCTGGCTAAGAAAATAGGGGAAAAGGCAGGTAAAACGGACGTCCACGCTTTTAAGTCGATTGTTGAGGCCATATTCGGGTGTAGGTCCTTAGCCGAGCTGAAAGCGCAAATTCAAACTGTTCTGGGTTTGCTGGACGGCAATACGGATGTTCATAATCCGGAATTCAGTAAGAAAGTGATCAAGGATATCCGGAAACTGATTGAAGATAACTACACATCGGATATCAGCTTGCAATGGATTGCGGAGAAGGTGTTCCTTACACAGACCTATGTGAGCTACCTGTTTAAGCGGGAAGTAGGGCAAACGTTTGTTAAATATCTAACAACCATTCGGATGCATAAGGCGGAGGAGCTGCTGCGGGATACACATCTAACGATTGCGGACATTAGTCAACAAGTTGGCTATATGAATACGTCGTATTTCTGCAAAACATTTAAACAAGTTCATGGGCAAAGTCCAGCCAAATTCCGAGAAGGAACGAGCTGATATGAGAACTTTCCTAGCTTATTTCCAAAACTTAAGATTTAAGCAGAAGCTTTTTATCTCTTATATGGTCGTTTCCATTATTCCGGTTGTCGTATTGGGGATGTTTTCCTATCACCAAGCCAGCTCTTTCCTGCTTCAACAGGCGAAACAGAATTTGGATGGTTCGATTAGTCAAATCGCCGAGACGATTAACTATCGCGCGAAGCAGCATGAAGCGATCATTAATTCGATCACACAGAATGTTGTATTTAAGCGCATTTTTATTAGTAATGACGGTGATTTTCCTGTTTTGTATCGGGATTATGTGGATCCGTTCTTCAGTAATATTCTTGATTTTAATCATGATATCTTACAAATATCGGTGTTTACCGAGAATCAGTCTATTCTGCGTGGCGAATATATTCTGCCGCTGGAATTGACATCAGATCTGAAGTGGGCGAATCAGCAGACGCATTCGAAAGAAACACAATGGAACATTAAGAATGGTAAACTCTTCGCTACAAGACCGTTCGTAAGTGAAGAGGGCGTGCAGGTAGGGAAGACACCCGCGGTGTTGTTCCTGAGCATCGATGCCGATAGTTTGTTTCAAGGTTTGGATGATATCAAAACGAATGCCTATGGAATTTTGATTTTAGATAAAGAGGGTAAGCAAATTCTATCTAAAAACATGAAGATGAGTGCAGAGCTGCCAATCTCCTCACTGCCGTCCTCCCAGTTGATGGAGCGAATCGGTTCATTTTCGATGCAGGCAACGGATTACATGTACATCACAGCAGATATGGCAGAGCCGGGCTGGAAACTCGTTTATTTTACACCTAAAAGCGGAATTTCAGTGGATGCAAGGAGCATTGTTAGTGCGACAGCCTTGATTGTCTTGGTTTGTTTGGCTGGACTGCTGCTCATCATCTGGATGTTCTCCAACACCTTCGTCAAACGTATTATTAAGCTCAATAAGAAGATGATGATCGTCGAAAACGGGAACCTGAAGATTGACGTATCCAGTCAGTCTAGGGATGAAATTGGTCAATTGACGAATCGATTCGGCAATATGCTTGTGAATATTAACACCTTGATCGAAGAAGTGTATCAAAGTAAAATCACGCAGAAAGAAGCGGAGCTCAAGGCGCTGCAGACGCAGATCAATCCACACTTTCTATATAACACCTTGTCGATTATTAATTGGAAGGCTTTAGAGATTGATGCGATGGAAATTAGTCAGATCACGAATACTGTTTCACGCTTCTATCGAACGGTTCTCAATAAGGGGAGAGATTTCATCCCTGTTCGAAATGAATTGGAGAATGCCAAGGATTATATGCATATCCAAAGTATCATGCACAATTATCGCTTTGATTTCATTTGTGAAGTAGATGAAGCGTTATTGCGATATGACATGATTAATCTTATTTTTCAACCGATTTTGGAAAATGCGCTAGAGCACGGAATTGATAAGCTCCGTAAGGGGAGTGGGCGCGGCTGTATCACCCTGCGAGGGTATAGGTCGGGAGATGATCTGGCGTTCTGCATCGCAGATAACGGACCAGGGATGAGTAAGGAGCTTGCCGAAGAGGTTATTCAATTGAGCTCGATCGGGTACGGGTTGAAAAATGTGCATGATCGCATCCAGATTCGCTTTGGTCAGAGCTATGGCTTGCGAATTGAAAGTGAACTGGGGCACGGCACCAGCGTATTTCTGAACTTTCCCGCCTATACGGCGGAGGGGTATTCCAGGGAAGATGATAGTACTAGATGAGGAAACACCTATGAAGTCGGCGTGAAGACGTCCGGGCTGAATGGGTGTTTTTTTACGTAAAAAAGTGTTACATATCGCAAAAATGTTGGATATTTGCAAAGTCAGTCATGCGCTAAAATTACCTTATTGGATGATTGATTGAAAGGAGTTGGAGTTATTGGGGGATAAGAAACCGCTGCTCATCAAGCTGATACGCAGAGATAAACTGCTGCTGCTGATGTTTTTACCGGTGTTTCTGTATTATTTCATATTTTGTTACTTGCCGATGCCGGGGATCCTCATTGCATTCAAAAACTTTACACCAGGACATGGTGTTTTTGGAGGCGATTGGGTAGGGCTTAAGTGGCTGGACCAGTTCGTTCATTCTCGTTATTTCTGGCGACTGCTGAGGAACACCTTCCTGCTTGCATTCTATCCGCTACTCATCGGATTCTCGATCCCGATCCTTTTTGCCATATGCGTAGTTGAAATTAAGAATGGTCTCTTCAAGCGTTTTGCCCAAACGGTGACCTACCTGCCGCACTTTATCTCAACGGTTGTCATCGCTGGGATGATCATTAATTTTCTGTCTCCGACAGACGGTATTGTGAATACGTTCTTGGCTTCGATGGGCATGGCCAAAATTAATTTCATGATGGCGCCCGAATGGTTCCGATCTATTTTCACGACGTCAGGAATCTGGCAAAGCTTCGGTTTTAGCTCCATTATCTACATCGCGGCTATTATGGGGATCGATCAGGAAATGTACGACTCTGGCAAAATTGATGGCGTTAACAAATTTCAAGAAGTATGGCATCTCACACTGCCAAGCTTGAAGCCAACGATTGTGATTCTGTTTCTACTCTCCATCGGCGGCATTATGAGTGTGAATTTCGAGAAGGTATATCTGCTCTACAACGGTGCCACGTACGAAACGGCTGATGTGATCTCGACCTATGTATATAGGCAAGGGATTGAGTCACAGAACTTTGGCTTTGCTACAGCAGTGGGGTTATTCAATTCAATTATCAGTTTCATCTTAGTATATACGGCCAACCAAGCGAGTCGTCGTGTGAACGATATGTCTTTGTGGTAGCAGCGCCTCAAGAAAGGAGGCCTTCATGGTTAAATCATGGACGGACCGGAGTTTTTATGTAATCGTTTACAGTCTTGTTGCACTTGCGATTGTTGTGACCTTATATCCATTTATTTATGTGGTGAGCATCTCCATGAGCTCGGTAGAAGCCATAGACAATAAGTTAGTCACGTTCTTACCTGTTGATCTGAATTTCGATGGGTACAAAATGGTGCTGGGTTACTCCGAATTATGGAAGTCGTACTACAACACGATTTGGTACACCGTTGTGGGTACGATCTTCAATCTAGTAGCCACGTGCTTAGCGGCCTATCCACTTTCGAGAAAGACGTTCTTTCTTCGAAGAAAGCTTAACTTCTACATCGCCTTCACGATGTATTTCTCTGGCGGGTTGATTCCTCTTTATATGGTAATTACGGAATTAGGACTCTATAACACCAGGTGGGCGATGATTCTGCCTGTTCTAGTAAGTACCTTTAACGTCATGATCTTGCGATCAGCCTTCGAGGCGATTCCGAATGAAATATTTGAGAGCGCTAGCATGGATGGGGCCAAGGATTTCACCTTGCTGTTTCGCATCGCGATCCCACTTACCAAGCCAACCTTAGCGGTGCTGACTTTGTACTATGCCGTTGCCCATTGGAATGATTTCTTCAATGCGCTGCTGTATCTCGGGAAGTCGGAACTGCAGCCCTTGCAGATCTTCCTCCGAAGGGTACTCATTATGGCTTCCCCTGAAATTATGCAGAAAATGGGCGGCGAGACAGCGGCCAAAGCACTGGCTGTTTCGACACTGCAAGTTCGTTATGTTTCGATTGTAGTCAGCATTTTACCGATTATTACGATTTATCCGTTCATTCAAAAGTATTTCGTACGTGGTATCACGCTAGGTGCAGTCAAAGGGTAGCGATACTCTTGCTGATAGATAAGTGGGCTTTATACATTGAGGGAGGGTTTCGTATATGAAAAAAACACTCAAAACAACAGCAAGTCTGTCTCTGATTACGGCTTTATTCGCGATGGTAGCTGCAGGTTGTACAAGTGAAGGGAGCTCAGAACCTACGGCTAGTTCAGGAGCGGCGACGGTAAAACCAGATGCGAGTGCTGCGGCAGCGCCAGCGGGCTTCAATTACACAGGCACAGGGCCAATCACCGATAAAGCGGGATCGCTCAAAATTTTAGCCACGAACGCATGGACGAACAATGTTGATTTAAACCAAGCTCCGATCGTCCAAGAGTTGAGTAAACGGGCAGGTATTACGGTCAATTGGGAACTGCTTCCACCATCGACCTATCAAGATGCGATTAGCCCGCGACTTGCGGCTGGGGCCGATCTCCCCGATGTGATCTATCAGCTGGATCAGGATCAGACGATGAAAAACATTCAAGGCGGCTTGTTCAAACCTCTGAACGATTATATCGATAAATATGGCGTAAACATCAAGAAGTTGTTCGAGAAATACCCTGCGCTGAAAGCAAGCTTAACGACGCCAGACGGGAAGATTTACTATCTGCCGCAGCTGGCTGTAACGAAGAACTATATGCCTACTTTTATGGTTAACCAGAGATGGTTAGATAAGCTGGGATTACAGGATCCAAAGACGCTGGATGAATTCACGGATATGCTTCGTAAGTTCAAAGCGAATGACCCGAATGGCAATGGCAAGCAGGATGAAATCCCATTCTCGGTAGCGCCTAATCAACTAGCGAATGCCTTTGGACCGGTATTCGGCTTGGATTTAGCCAATAACTTCTATGCAGACAAGGACGGCAAGGTGCATTATTCGTACTACGAACCGAACTATAAGGAATATTTAACCTACTTAAATAGTCTATACAAAGAGGGATTATTAGAATCCGATTTCGCCAGCGTCACCGCGGATCAGATTACCTCGAAATTCTCGCAAAACATAACAGGCGCTACGTTTAACTTTAGTTGGTATACCTCCATGGTGTACAGCAAGCTGTTCAAGGATTATGATCCAACAAAACCGTTGATTAAAGGGATTGCCCCATTCAAAGGGCCACATGGTGATCAATTCTATATTGGACGGAACCCGATTACAGGTATTTTCGGCGTTTCCAAGAATGCCAAGGATCCTGAGCTGGCGTTCAAATTTTTGGATTATGCGAGCAGTGAAGAATCCAAAGAGATGTATGTGTGGGGACTAAAAGGACAAACGTATGATGTGGTTGACGGTAAGAAACAATTTACGGAGAAAGGCAAGGATAATGATTTCATTCAGAAATTCGGTATCAATCCAACGAATTTGCCGATTGAGCAATCCGTCGATGCAACGGATGTACTGGTAGCACCGTGGCATGCTAAGATTGATAAAGAGATGGAGAAATATATCAAAGCACCATTCCCTTTCGTATATGCGCTGAAAGCTGAGGCTGACAAAGAGAATACGGTGATGCCGGATATCACGACGTACGTGAATGAAATGAATATTAAGTTTATTACCGGCAAGGAAAGCCTAGATAAATTCGATAGCTATATCAAATCGTTGAAAAGTATGGGTGTTGAGGATGTTATTAAAGGTAGACAAGCGCAATATGACCGTTATCTCGCAGCCAGTAAGAAATAAATAACGATTTGTCGTTCGGGTAACCAACACAGCAGCCGCGGAAATGGCTGCTGTGTTTATCCATTTGCGGCGACGAATCCAAAAAGGGCGGTTTCAGGATGAAAAGATCCACCTATATGCTGCTGTTCATCGTGATTTGTACGTCGATTGTTGTGCTCATGATTGTTGGCAAGGGAGGAGATTCTGGTCTGACACCAGCAACGTCACACACGAACAAGGCGGGGCAAGGCCTAGCGCCAACCACCTTACATCTCTTATTTCCTTTGGAGAAGCCAGCCGCCCAAGATGAAGTTATCCAAGCCGTTGAGAACAAGCTGGCCAAGGATGGCTTGCCGATCAAACTCCAATTTACGTATATTCCTTATGATCAGTACTGGAATAAGCTGTGGCTAAATGCGGCAAGCGGGGAGCCTTATGATATTGCTTTATCGGCGTATTCGAATATCGCAGATTTAGTTTCGAAGAAAGTACTGGCGCCCTTGGATGATGCGCTTCGCGATTATGGTCATAGTATAGTTGTTAATACACCTGATTACGCTTTTCAAGGTGTAACGATTAACGGGCATATCTATGGGATTCCTCGCGTGATGCCGATTGCTGAGTTTCAGAGCTTCGTGCAGATTAGAGGCGATCTGCGAAAGAAATACGGTTTACCGGAAATTAAGACGGTGGCCGATATGGATACGTACTTGGAGACGATTCATCAAAAAGAACCGACGATTACGCCCTATTTTTACGATACAGGCCGTTTCTTGCTTCGAGAATATGGGGATGTCGCTTTTTTTGCGGGAGGTTACTTGAATGCTCCTGTGTATATTGACCCGGCGGATCCACAGCTGAAGGTCAGAGATACCTATGAGTCAGATTTTTTCTATCATATTATGGGGAAGATGCATGAATGGCAAGAGAAGGGCTACATTCCCTATGGGCCGTCGGACACCTCGAAGTATCCAGATCCAGAGCTTGCTTTTAACTCAGGTAAAGTGGCGGCAACATGGAGCGTTGTTATGAAGCAAACTGAGCGCATTGATGCGTTCAAAGCCATGCTTCCAGCGGGAGAGCTGGAGAATGTGTATTTGCATCCAGAGAAGCCGAAGTATTTATACACCGGTGCTGATAATATTCTTTCGGTATTTTCGACAAGTCAGCATGTGAATGAGTCTGTTGCTTTCCTGAATTGGCTGAGAAGCAGCCAGGAGAACTACGATCTCTTCACGTATGGGATCAAGGATGTGAATTACAAGCTGAAGGACGAGGCCATCGTTTATGACGGGATCGCGCCCGAGCATCAGTATAACCCGATCAGCTGGACCTGGAATGATATTCGGTTTGCTCGGTTTAGTACCTATATCTCACCTGCCTATAGAAAAGAGCTGCGGGACTGGGATAAGGAAGCAATCGTGTCCCCAACGCTCGGCTTTGTGCCTGATCTGGCGCCAATTAAATCGGAGATTGCCCAGCTGAATGTCATCATTACGGAGTATTTACCGATTCTGTATGATGCGAAAGTGGATTGGACACCTACAATGGCTAGCTTCAGAGCCAAATTAAAAGATGCTGGTATGAATCATGTTATATCGGAAATTCAACGTCAATTTGATGCTTACCACGCTAGTAGAAAGGGTGAAAGACGATGATTACAGTTACCGTTGCAGCAGATGGGAGCGGCGACTTCATTCGCATACAAGAGGCAGTTGATCGTATTCCCGCAGGGAGAAGAGAGCCGACAACCATCCATATCAAAAGTGGTGTTTATAAAGAGAAGTTATATATCGATAAGCCTTGGATAACGCTGGTTGGCGAAGGGGCGGAAACGACCGTTATCTCCTATGATGATTATGCGAAAAAGGTATTTCCAGGCGGAGAACCTTATCACACGTTTCATTCTTACACGGCTTACATAGGCGGGGATCATATTACGGTGGAGGGTATCACCTTCGAGAATACAGCGGGGAGCGGGGACATCGTGGGGCAAGCCTTGGCTGCTTATGTCGATGGGGACTGCGTTGTCTTTCGCGATTGCCGATTCCTCGGGCATCAGGACACGCTGTTCACAGGGCCGTTGCCACCGAAACCGCGAGATCGAGGCACCTTTGGAGGTCCAAGGGAAGATGCGCCGAAACGACCGGTGAGGCAGTATTACGAACGCTGCTATGTGGAGGGGGATGTTGATTTTATCTTTGGCTCGGCGACAGCTGTGTTTCAGGAGTGTGAGGTTGTCTCCTTGGGACGCGGCTGGATCACAGCTGCCTCTACCCCTGAGGAGGTTCCATATGGCTATGTATTTCTGAGGTGTAAGCTAACGGGTGATGCGCCTGAGCAGTCTGTTGGTCTAGGGAGGCCGTGGCGGAATTATGCGAAGACGGCGTTCGTCGATTGCTGGGTAGGACCGCATATTAAGGCCGCGGGCTGGGATCGATGGAATGAACAGGAACCAATAGATGAAGTAAGGTACATAGAGTTTGGGAGCGTAGGCCCTGGAGCCGTAACTAGCGGACGCGCGGAGTGGGCACGGAAGTTGACGGCAAGTGAGGCAGGGGAGCTGACAGCTCGGCGAGTTCTTGCAGGTGATGATGGATGGGATCCAACGCGAATAGGTGAATAAAGCTTGTGGCCGTCAGGAGGATATCTCCTGGCGGTTTTTCTTTGTAAGCGTGCAGAGGGGCGAAGTATCGATGAAAAACACGCTTACAGTGTGGAAAGAGTGCGGCGCTCTGCCGACCTCATGCGCAGTAGTGATGAAAACACGCTTACAGCGTGGAAAAGAGTGTGCCAAGCCGACCTTACCGCACTGTAGTGATGAAAACACGCTTACAGCGTGGAAAAGAGTGCGCCAAGCCGACCTTACCGCACTGTAGTGATGAAAAACACGCTTAGTGCGTCCGAAATCCCCGTTCCACCGCTCACCTCCGACTGTAACCCTGAAATAGATGCTCAAAGATGCAAAAGTACACTTATTTTCGGGGGAATGGGCTATAAAATGGTAAATTGATGCGAAAAGGCAACCTTTTGGGCCGAATATTGACCGAAATGAGGAGGGAGGTCGAAATAGTTGCACTTTTGCACTTATTTCATTAGGGCAGATGACTTCGCCAATAAAGGTTGCACTTTTGCATTTTTCATACTCGATAGCTGTACGCCTGCGCCGAATAATGTGATTGATGGAATGTTGATCTTGACGTTGTTGACAATCATTATCAATAAAATTATAATTAATATTATATTATAATAATTATAAATAGTAGATGTGGATTCTTCGAGTTAATTACAGCATTTGAAAAGTAAGCCATAGTCCCCACCAATGAAAGAGGAGGTTACCCTAATGGTCAAACATGATCTGAATCAAGCTTTACAGCGGATGCGGGCAAGGAATATCACGTTAACCCCGCAGCGGCAAGCGTTACTAACGTATCTATATGCGCAGGAAAGTTACGTGGCGGTGAAAGACATATGCGAGGCAATGGTCGGTGAGTATCCGCATCTGAATGCAATGACAGTCAACAGCACTCTGCACGTTTTTAAACTGCTGGGATTAGTGAATGAGTTGACGGTTGGCGGAACTTCTTTACGATATGAAGCGGCTATTTGCTCGTAAGTGAATTCCCGTATGGATTTAGTACGCAATCAGTCGGCCGTTATCATGCCATTGTCCATATAAGGTATTCAAACGGGTCTGTTCAATAAACTTGGTTAATCGATTCTGATACAACGTTTCATCGTGGCGTACAGACTGAATATTGTCGATTTTGACTCTAACATAGAGCTCTGGCAAGGATTGAAAATGGCGATATAGCACATCGTCCTGACGTAATTGCGCTAAGATATCTTCATGTATGGTGAAAGATGYGGTGTTCATATCTGGCAATTCACGATAACCGGCTTCTGTCATGAGGCCTAGTTTATCTAACCTTCTGACGCGTTCCTTATTGAGCTCTGTCCAGTTACTCTTTTTTTTCCGTGGCGAATATCGGTGCGCTGTTTGTGTGTCATCTAATTTCTTAATGGTGCTATCAATCCAGCCGAAACATAAGGCTTCTTCAACAGAATCTAAGTAACTTTCGGAATGTCGACCTGTAGGAACTAACCAACAATATTCTTCCGTGCTGTGATTCTCACTTAGCCAGTTTCGCCAATCTTGTCTTGTGTGTACGTTCACGATTTTATCTATGATCATAAATTTCAAGTCACCTCTGATTATCATTATAACCAAACGCACTGACAGCTGTATGTCAGTGTGTTTGTTATTTTTCCATAAGAATGAAGCCATGTCGAAAAATATGTATGTTCGTCATACAAGTGATTTTGAAATGAAAGAATAACGGATATCTCCTATACCGATGTTGAGAAACGCATCTTTCCTCATGATCAGGTAATAGCTAGAAAATGTGCCTAAAAAGCGAACTATTTAAAAGAAATAAGAGAAAATCGTTCGTTTTTTCAAATTGACATGGCACGTTAGTTGGTAGTAAACTAGGAAAGCGGGAAATGAAGCCGCACTAATTGAAAATGTCGAATCAACTCGTATAAAATCAGGGATAAGGCCTGGAAGTATCTACCCAAAAACCATGAATTTTTGGACTACGAGGAAGCGAATGAGGGGAACCATAGGAAATGATGGTCTTTTTGCATTCGGTTCTTTTGCTGTCCAGCGTATAGAATCGTGAATTCTAGCTCTGGGCATTTTTTATTATAAAGGTGACGAAAGTGGGTTTAAGATGACGACGGTACGTGTTGGTGTAATTATGGGAAGCCAGTCGGATTGGGAAAYGATGAAGCATGCTTGTGATATGTTGGACGAACTTGGTGTGGCGTATGAGAAGAAGGTTGTCTCCGCGCATAGAACGCCGGATCTGATGTTCGAATATGCAGCATCGGCTATCGAACGTGGGCTACAAGTCATTATTGCCGGAGCAGGCGGTGCGGCGCATTTACCAGGAATGGTAGCAGCCAAAACTGAGCTTCCGGTTATTGGTGTTCCAGTCAAAACGTCCACGTTGAATGGTATGGACTCTTTGCTCTCTATTGTGCAAATGCCAGGCGGCATTCCAGTTGCTACAGTGGCTATCGGCCATGCTGGTGCAACGAATGCAGGCTTGCTCGCTGCGCAGATTCTGGGTGCTTTTGATCCAGAGATCCAAGCGAGAGTGAAAGCACGCCGCGCGCGTATCACGCAAACGGTGCTAGAAAGCAGTGACAACCTATGAGTGACACTTCCAGCGGTAAGGTGATCCAGCCAGGAGGCACAATCGGCATCCTTGGCGGCGGGCAATTAGGACGCATGCTTACGCTAGCCGGACGCAACATGGGGTATCGCTTCGTAACGCTTGATCCGACAGAGGACGCGCCTTGCGGCCAAGTCGCGGATCAGATTCAAGCGAATTTCGACGACGTGGAGGCAGCTAGAAGGCTTGCCGCACGATCGGACGTGATCACGTACGAATTCGAAAACGTTGACGCACACGTCACCAACATCTTGATGGAAGAGTCCTATGTTCCACAAGGCAGTCATCTTTTATACACGACCCAGCACCGTCTTCGCGAAAAAAGAGCGATTGAAGCGGCAGGTGTTCCAGTAGCGCCATATGCGGAGATCACAAGCGAGGCGGAGCTGCGGGAAGCAGCTGAGCGATTCGGTACGCCATGCGTACTCAAAACCGCTACCGGCGGTTATGACGGCAAAGGGCAGTGGGTGCTTCGCTCTTTAGATGAAGTCGCCGAAGCTTATGAAACGTTAAGCCGCGCCAAAACCGAGCTGGTTCTCGAACAATTCATTCATTTTGACAAGGAATTATCCGTTATTGCAGCTAGAAGTCCACGCGGCGAGGTAAAGGCATTTCCTGCTGCTGAAAATATACATGTACATAATATTCTGCACGAATCCATCGTGCCGGCACGTATTCCTGTGCCCGTGCAGAAGGCAGCCGAAGAACTCGCGATTCGCATCGCAGAGTCGCTCGGTGTCATCGGGCTCATCGCGGTTGAGTTATTCCTAACGAAGGATGGTGGGCTCTATGTGAATGAGCTTGCGCCACGCCCGCATAATTCCGGGCATTACACGATGGAAGCTTGCCGGACCTCACAGTTCGAGCAACACGTACGCGCGATTTGCAACTTGCCTCTTGGTTCAACGGAATTGATAACACCTGTGGTCATGGTCAATTTGCTCGGTGAGCACATAGCTCCCCTGCATGATCAGCTTGCTGAGCCTGGCTTCTTGGAGAATGAACAACTAGGCGTCTCTGCCAAGCTTCATTTGTACGGCAAGAAGGAAGCGAAAGAGAAACGCAAGATGGGTCATATCAACCTTTTAACAGATGATGTTGAGAAAGCTTTGACTTGGATAGAACAGACTGGCATTTGGAAAAGTAAGTAAATGAAACTCATTGGAGGAACGGAAATATGATTGAACGTTATACACGCCCCGAAATGGCACGCATTTGGACAGAAGAAAATAAATTTAACGCTTGGCTGGAAGTTGAAATTCTTTCTTGCGAAGCTTGGTCAGAACTAGGTGTCATTCCGAAAGAAGATGTTAAGGTATTGCGCGAGAAAGCAAGCTTCAACATCGATCGTATTTATGAAATCGAGCAAGAGACGCGCCATGACGTGATTGCCTTCACAAGAGCAGTTTCCGAGACATTAGGGCCTGAGCGCAAATGGGTTCACTACGGCTTAACGTCCACAGACGTTGTGGATACAGCACTTGGTTACTTGCTGCGCCAAGCGAACGAAATTTTGGACAAAGACATCCAGAACTTCATCGAAATCCTTCGCAATAAAGCGATCGAACATAGAGATACAGCGATGATGGGCAGAACGCATGGTGTTCACGCAGAGCCAACGACGTTTGGTTTGAAAATGGCGCTATGGTACGAGGAAATGAAGCGTAACCTGGAGCGTTTCCGCTTTGCCGCTGATGGCGTGCAATTCGGTAAAATCTCTGGCGCAGTAGGCACGTATGCGAACATTGATCCATTCGTAGAAGAGTATGTTTGCGGCAAGTTGGGTACGAAAGCAGCACCAATCTCCACACAAACATTGCAACGTGACCGTCACGCTGAATACATGGCTACATTAGCATTGGTAGCAACATCCCTAGACAAATTCGCTACGGAAATTCGTGCACTTCAGAAGAGTGAGTTCCGCGAAGTTGAAGAGCCGTTTGCTAAAGGTCAAAAAGGTTCCTCCGCAATGCCGCACAAACGTAACCCAATCGGTTGCGAGAGCATTTCCGGTCTATCCCGCGTGATTCGTGGGCACATGGTTTCTGCTTACGAGAACGTAACACTTTGGCATGAGCGCGACATTTCGCATTCCTCTGTTGAACGTATTATTTTGCCAGATGCGACGCAATTGTTGAACTACATGTTGAACCGTCTTGGCAACATCATCAAGTACCTAACGGTGTTCCCAGAGAACATGAAACGCAACATGCGCAGCACGTACGATGTTCCTTTCTCCGGCCGCGTGATGACGAAACTGATCGACAAAGGCTTTGCTCGTGAGCAAGCGTACGATACGGTACAGCCGAGAGCGATGCAAGCATGGGAAGAGCAACGCTCCTTCCGCGAAATCGTTGAGAATGCATCGGTGATCACAGAAGTATTAAGCCCAGAAGAAATCGCAGATTGCTTCGATCCGAGCTGGCATTTGAAACATGTAAGCACGATCTTTGATCGTCTTGGTTTGAACTAGAAGATAGTGAACGAATAGATAGATTGTGAAGGGGAAAGGGTGTGGAATTCGTGGCAAACGCAAGCGTGATCGTAGATACAGCTGAGGAAATGATTAATGCACCTCTGGTGCACAAAGGCAAAGTACGTGAGTTGTATGATCTTGGCGATAGCTTTTTGATCGTGGTAACGGATCGGATTTCGGCTTTTGATTACATCTTGAAGCCTGGCGTTCCAGATAAAGGGTATGTGCTCAATGCTTTGAGCAAGTACTGGTTCGGCATTACTAGCGGATATATGAACAATCACATCATTCACACGGATGTTGAGAAGCTTCATGCGATTATTCCTAGTGCTGCGGATCGTGAGCTTTTGAAAGAGCGTATTATCGTGGCGAAAAAGGCAGAGCGCATCTCCATCGAGTGCGTGGTACGTGGCTACATTACGGGGAATGGCTGGAGACAGTACGCAAGTACTGGCGAAATCAATGGCCGCAAATTGCCTGAAGGCTTGCGCAAGAACGAGCGTTTGAACGATCCGATTTTCACACCTGCGGCGAAAAATGATGTGGGTCACGATGAGGACATTTCCATTGAACAAATGATCGAGCTTGTTGGCGAAGACCTGACGTATGCTTTGCAAGAGCGCAGCATCATGCTGTACACACTGGCGCATAGCATGTGCGAGCAAAAAGGCATTATTTTGGCTGATACGAAGTTTGAATTCGGTTTTTATGCAGGTGAACTTATTATTATTGATGAGATCTTTACACCGGATTCTTCCCGTTATTGGTCACAAGAGAAATATGCCTTGGATATCGAGATCGATTCCATGGACAAAGAGCCTGTTCGCACGTATTTAGCGGGATCAGGTTGGGATAAAAACAGTGAACCGGACGAGCTTCCAGCCCCTGTTGTGGAAGAGACTTCGAACCGATATAAAGAAATTTTGTACCGCTTGGTTGACTAATATTAATGCTGAGGAGCGATTTCACGATGAAAGCAACAGTATATGTAACGATCAAACAGAACGTATTGGACGTACAAGGAACGGCAGTACAAGGAGCGCTTCACTCCATGGGCTTCGAAGAAGTTGGCAAAGTGCGCATCGGTAAATATTTGGAGCTTGAGCTTGGTACAACAGACAGAGCTGAAGCAGAAACACGCGTTAAAGCAATGTGCGAGAAGCTGCTAGCAAACACAGTTATCGAAGACTACCGCTACGAATTGGTTTAATAGACACAAGTAAATCAAAAGCAAAACCTAGCCCACGCTTACGAAGATAGTTTTACTAGAGTAAAACTTTTAGGAGGAAAAACCATGAATTTTGCGGTTCTTGTGTTCCCGGGATCGAATTGCGATATCGACTTGTACAAAGCGATTGAAGACACGATTGGTCAACCTGTTGACTATGTATGGCATACGGACGGCGACTTGTCCAAATACGATTGTATCCTAGTACCAGGAGGATTCTCTTACGGGGATTACCTGCGTTGTGGAGCGATTGCTCAGTTTACGAACGTAATGAAAGCTGTCGTGAAGGCTGCGGAAGAAGGCAAATATATTCTAGGTATTTGTAACGGATTCCAAGTGTTGACGGAAGCTCGTTTGCTGCCAGGCGCATTACTGCGCAATAACGGCATGAAATTCCGCTGTCACCAAGCGGTTCTGAAAGTTGAGAACAACACAACGGCGTTCACACGTGATTATGCTGAAGGTGAATTAATCAACATTCCAATCGCACATGGTGAAGGCAACTACTACTGTGACGATGCTACACTCAAAGAATTGCAAGAAAACAACCAAATCGTGTTCCGTTATGAAGCGGGCAACAACCCGAACGGATCACTTGATGATATCGCTGGAATCAGCAACAAAGCAGGGAACGTAGTGGGTATGATGCCCCATCCAGAGCGCGCCATTCATGAGATTCTAGGCTCCGCAGACGGTAAGAAAATGTTCACATCTATTCTAAGTGCTTGGAGGGAAAAACATGACGCAGCAGCTATCCGCTAAGGAACCATCTCCGGAACAAATCGCGGAACAGAAGATTTACAAGCAAATGGGTGTAACCGACGAGGAGTTTGCTAAGATTTGTGGTTTCCTTGGACGTACTCCGAACTATGTAGAAATCGGCGTATTCAGCGTAATGTGGTCCGAGCATTGTTCTTACAAAAATTCCAAACCTGTTCTTCGCAAATTCCCAGTGACAGGACCTCGCGTTCTTATGGGACCTGGCGAAGGTGCAGGGATTGTAGATATCGGGGACAACCAAGCGGTTGTTTTCAAAATTGAAAGTCATAACCACCCTTCCGCAATCGAGCCTTACCAAGGCGCGGCGACAGGTGTGGGCGGTATTATTCGTGATATTTTCTCCATGGGCGCACGCCCAGTTGCTCTACTTAACTCCTTGCGTTTCGGTAAATTGGAAAATGATCGCGTGAAGTACTTGTTCGAGCACGTTGTCTCCGGTATCGCTGGCTACGGTAACTGTATCGGGATCCCGACAGTTGGCGGCGAAGTGATGTTTGACGAGAGCTACGAGGGGAACCCGCTCGTTAATGCAATGTGCGTGGGCCTCATCGACCACGACATGATCCAACGCGGTGTTGCCAAAGGTGTAGGCAACCCAGTCTTCTACGTCGGCCCAGCAACAGGCCGCGATGGTATCCACGGTGCGACATTCGCATCCGAGGAATTAACAGCTGAATCCGAAGCGAAGCGCCCAGCGGTACAAGTTGGCGATCCGTTCATGGAAAAGCTAGTTCTAGAAGCTTGCTTAGAGTTAATCGATTCCGGCATCGTGCTTGGAATTCAAGATATGGGCGCAGCGGGACTAACATGTTCCAGCGCTGAGATGGCTAGTAAAGCAGGTAACGGCATGGAGCTGTACCTGGATGAAGTTCCACAACGCGAAGAAGGCATGACAGCATATGAAATGATGTTGTCGGAGTCCCAAGAGCGTATGCTTTTCGTTGTTGAGCCGAAGGATGAAGCGCAAGCGAAAGGCATCTTCGAACGTTGGGGCTTGCACTGCGCGAAAGTCGGTAAGGTTACTGACGACGGTTTCCTTAAGCTTATTCACCACGGTGAAGTCGTGGCGAACATGCCTGTTGGCGCACTCGTTGACGAGTGCCCGGTTTACAATAAGCCAAGCAAAGTGCCGGCTTATTACGAAGCAAGCGCAGCGATCGATACAACACGTTACCCAGAGGTAACGAAGTTGACGGAAGCGCTGAAATCCGTACTCGCGTCCCCGACGGTAGCGAGCAAAGAGTGGGTTTATAACCAGTATGACTACATGGTTCGTACAGAAACAGCTGTGCGTCCAGGTTCAGACGCAGCAGTAGTAACAATCCGCGGCACGCGCAAAGGTCTTGCGATGACAACGGATTGTAACGGACGCTACGTGTACCTGGATCCAGAAGTGGGCGGACGTATCGCGGTTTCCGAAGCAGCACGTAACGTAGTTTGTTCCGGTGCTGAGCCGCTTGCTGTGACGGACAACCTGAACTTTGGTTCCCCTGACAAGCCGGAAATCTTCTGGCAGTTGGAGAAATCCACGGATGGTATGGCAGAAGCTTGCCGCTTCTTGGATACGCCGGTTATCGGCGGTAACGTCTCGCTTTACAACGAGAACTCCAAAGGCGCAATCTACCCAACTCCGGTTATCGGAATGGTTGGTCTTGTTCATGACATCGACCACATCACGACACAAAACTTCAAAAACGAAGGCGACATCATTATCCTGCTAGGCGAGACGAAAGCTGAGCTCGGCGGCAGCGAATTCCAATATGTGATTCACGGTGTAACAGAAGGCCGTCCTCCTGAGTTGGACTTGGCTACTGAGAAACGCCTGCAAAACGCAGTACTCAAAGCGATTCAAGAAGGTCTAGTTGCATCCGCACATGACTTGTCTGAAGGCGGCTTGGCTGTAGCACTAGCAGAAAGCTGTATCAGCGGGAATATCGGCGCAGAGGTTAATGTAGCGTCGGATCTTCGTCCAGATTTCGCATTGTTCAGTGAAACACAATCTCGTATCGTACTTAGCGCTACACCAGAAAAAGCCGATGCGCTTAAGCATTGGATCGCTTCTCAAGGTGTACCATATCAAGAAATCGGAAAAGTAACAGGTTCTTACCTCACTGTGAAAATCAATGACGAACAGCGTCTCCAGTCTCCTGTAAACGAGCTGGCGAAAGTCTGGAAGGATGCGATTCCATGTCTAATGGCGTGAAACAATCCAAGGCCCTAAAGCTTCCTGTAGCACCATTTGAACAACTTGAGAATGGGCAGCATGAGCTTTGGACAGGCGACTATTACAACGAAGGTATTGGCGGCCAAGGCGGATTGTTCGACAAGCTGAATGAAGAGTGCGGGGTGTTCGGGGTGTACGGTCATCCCGACGCTTCCTCCCTATGCTATTATGGGCTGCACGCCCTTCAGCATCGTGGACAGGAAAGTGCGGGCATCTGTACAGTCGATGAAGGCAAATTCAACTATTACCGTGGGATGGGACTTGCAAAGGAAGTTTTTACAAATGATAATTTGCATCCACTTACAGGTTCTACAGCTATCGCGCATGTTCGCTATTCAACAGCAGGTGAAAGCAAACTGGCGAATGCGCAACCGCTCGTGTTCAAATACCGCGAGGGCGATCTAGCGATTGCGACGAACGGAAACCTTGATAATGCCAACATTATCAAGCGTGAGCTGGAGCGGAAGGGTTCCATTTTCCAAACAACAAGTGATACTGAGGTTATGGCGCATCTGATTGCTCGCTCGGAGCATGATGATATCGTTGATGCTGTGAAAGATGCAATGAATCAAGTCATCGGCGGCTTTGCCTTCCTTATTATTACGAAAGATAAATTGATTGCTGCGCTTGATCCGAACGGCTTACGTCCGTTCATTATCGGTCGTCTTGGTGATTCCTATTTGTTCGCGTCGGAAACATGTGCATTTGATGCGGTTGGAGCAACCTATTTCCGTGATGTACAGCCTGGCGAGATCATTGTGATTGATCGTGATGGCTTCCGTTCGGAACGTTTTGCAGAGAGCGGCAAGCGTGCAATTTGTGCGATGGAGTACATTTACTTCGCTCGTCCAGACAGCGACATTGACACAGTCAATATTCACTCCGCTCGTAAACGGATGGGTAAACGACTAGCGATGGAAGCTTTCGTGGATGCGGATATTGTTACTGGCGTGCCGGATTCAAGTATTTCAGCTGCCATTGGTTTTGCGGAACAAAYGGGGATTCCTTATGAGCTGGGTCTGATCAAGAACCGCTACACAGGCCGTACGTTCATCATTCCAAGCCAAGAGCTTCGTGAGCAAGGTGTCAAAATGAAGCTGAGCGCCGTTCGCAAGGTGGTCGAAGGCAAGCGTGTCGTCATGATCGATGACTCCATCGTTCGTGGGACAACGTCCTTACGCATCGTCAACCTGCTTCGTGAAGCAGGAGCAACGGAAGTTCATGTGCGGATTTCTTCGCCGCCTTTTATGAACCCTTGTTACTACGGAATTGATACACCGGACCGCAAAGAGCTTATCGCGGCGATGAATTCGATCGAAGAGATTCGCAAGGCGATCAACGCGGATTCGCTTCATTTTCTGACGAAGGATGGCTTGTTGGATTCAATCGGTCAAGGTTCCGCAGGCAAAGAAAGCGGATATTGTACAGCTTGTTTCGATAACAGCTATCCGACGGAAATCGTTGATGTGACGAAGGTTGGCTGTGCGTGTGACTAAAAACTGATTTCGTGGCAGCGTTGGGCCGCGGTCAGGTAAAAGAGAGAAAACGGGGGTCTAGCGACCTCCCCCATATATAGACAAACTAAGGAGTGTTGGTCAGTGTCGGATGCTTATAAAAAGGCTGGCGTCGATATCGCGGCGGGGAACGAAGCAGTAGAACGGATGAAAAAGCACGTTAAACGGACATTCCGTCCTGAAGTGTTAACAGATCTCGGTGGCTTCGGCGGGCTGTTCAGCTTGAACAAAGACAAGTATGAGGAGCCTGTACTCGTATCGGGTACGGACGGCGTGGGCACGAAGCTGAAGATCGCTTTTGCCATGGATAAGCATGATACGATTGGGATTGACGCGGTTGCGATGTGTGTGAATGATATTATCGTTCAAGGCGCAGAGCCATTGTTCTTCCTAGACTATCTCGCTTGTGACAAAGTCATTCCAGAGAAAATTGAAGCGATTATTAAAGGGATCGCCGACGGTTGTGCGCAATCTGGTTGCTCACTAATCGGTGGTGAAACGGCGGAAATGCCGGGCATGTATGCACAAGGGGAGTATGACATTGCCGGCTTTACGGTTGGAATCGTCGACAAGAAAAAGATCATCGACGGAACAACGATCCGTCCTGGAGATGTCGTGCTAGGACTAGCTTCAAGCGGTGTGCACAGTAACGGGTTCTCGCTTGTGCGTAAGCTTTTGCTAGAAGATAACGGATATACCCTTCAAGGGCATGTGGAAGAGCTTGGCGACAAGCTTGGTAACGTGTTGCTTGAGCCAACGAAGCTGTATGTGAAGCCAGTTCTAGCTATGTTGGAAGACGTAGCGATCAAAGGTATGGCGCATATCACAGGCGGCGGTTTCATAGAAAATATTCCGCGGGTTCTGCCTGATGGCGTGAACGTGGATATCCAATACGGCTCATGGCCGATCCTTCCGATTTTCTCTTTGATGCAGCGTGTAGGTAACATCACAAACAATGATATGTTCCGTACGTTCAACATGGGAATCGGGATGGTTGTCATCGTAGCAGCTGACGATGCAGAGAAAGCGATTGCTGCTGCAGAAGCACAAGGCGAGAAAGCTTACCGTTTAGGTGTTGTTTCTGAAGGCGAGCGTGTAGTTACGTTCCAAGGAGCTGACGTGTAATGCAGCCTTATCGCATCGCGGTTATGGCTTCAGGCAGCGGTTCGAACTTCCAGGCTATTGTGGATCAGGTACAGAAGGGGAAGCTTGATGTTAGCATCGAGCTTCTTGTCTGTGACCGCCCAAAAGCATTCGTTGTTGAGCGTGCCAAGGAAGCGAAAGTGCCTGTTTTTGCCTTCAATCCGAAGGAATACGAAAGCCGTGAGGCGTATGAGACGCTGATCTTGAAAGAGCTGCAGGATCGCGAGGTCGATCTGGTGGTGATGGCGGGGTACATGCGGATTATTACGAATGTGCTGGTTGAGCCTTACTTCGGACGAATGATTAACATTCATCCATCTCTGTTGCCTTCGTTCCCCGGCGTGCGCGCTGTGGAACAGGCTGTGGAGTATGGCGTGAAGCAGACAGGCGTCACGGTGCATTTCGTTGATGGCGGGCTGGATTCCGGCCCGATCATTGCCCAGCGTGCCGTGGAAATCCACGAGCACGAGACGGCTGATTCGCTCACGGAGCGAATCCATGCGGCTGAGCACGTGCTGCTGCCGCAGGTTGTGCGGTGGCTGCGCGAGGGCCGCGTGAGCTTGGACGGCCGCAGGGTTAGCGTGCGGAAGTAGGTTAGAGATTAACACGCGCTTGCGTGCGTGTGTGGCACTTATTTATTTTATTCAGATTTGGGGCTTGTCGCACTGTAGTGATGTTTTTCATCATTATATGAGGCGTGGAGCGAGAAAAAGCTGCTTTAGTGATGATTTATAACGTTACGGAGCCGATTATGCCCCGAAAGTTGGCGTAACAGGTGCGTTAGTGATGATAATCATCACTACGCATGGCTTCCCGCGAAATATATTCGCAGTAGTGATGTTTAACATCACTAAGTACTCATTCACATACAATTCCATTCCCTAAGGAGGAAGCATAGTGGCAATCAAAAGAGCACTGATTTCCGTTTTCGATAAAACGGGCATCGTAGAATTCGCGAGCGAGCTGTCGAAGCTGGGCGTTGAAATCATTTCCACAGGTGGTACGCTTAGTTTGTTAAAGGATAAAGGGGTACCGGTGATCGGTATTTCCGAGGTTACAGGGTTCCCAGAAATCATGGACGGCCGCGTGAAGACACTTCACCCGAACGTGCATGGCGGACTTCTAGCTGTTCGTGACAACGAAGAGCACCAAGCAAGCATGAAAGAGCTTGGCCTAGAGTACATTGATCTCGTTGTCGTGAATTTGTATCCTTTTGCAGAAACGATTGCAAAGCCTGACGTGACTTACGAAGATGCGATCGAGAACATCGATATCGGTGGACCTACCATGCTTCGTTCCGCAGCGAAAAACCATGCTTTCGTATCCGTTATCGTCGACACGACTGACTATGCGAAAGTGTTGGAAGAAGTGCAAGAGACGGGCGACACGACACTAGCAACACGTAAACGTTTGGCGGCAAAAGTGTTCCGCCACACAGGCGCTTACGATGCTTTGATTGGTGACTATTTGACTGGCCTCCAAGGCGAGCCTTACCCAGAGCGTTACACAGTAACGTATGAAAAAATGCAAGAGCTTCGCTACGGCGAGAACCCGCACCAAAGCGCAGCGTTCTACCGCACGCCGAATGCAGCTGCTGGCAACATCACAACGGCTGAACAATTACACGGTAAGGAATTATCGTACAACAATATTAATGACGCGAATACAGCTCTTCAAATCGTAAAAGAGTTCAGCGAGCCTGCAGTTGTTGCCGTTAAGCACATGAACCCTTGCGGCGTGGGGATCGGTACGAACGTACTTGAAGCTTACACGAAAGCGTACAATGCAGATCCAACGTCCATCTTCGGTGGTATCGTGGCTGCGAACCGTGCGATCGACGAAGCGACTGCACAATTGCTGCATGAGATCTTCTTGGAGATCGTCATTGCGCCAGATTTTACACCAGAAGCACTTGAGATTCTGGCTAAAAAGAAAAACATCCGCCTACTCAAAGTAGCCGGTTTGGATACCATTGCTGGTCGCGAGTCCCAGCCAGTAATTACAACAGTTGAAGGTGGCATGCTGGTACAAGCGAGCGACGCTTACCAACTGACAGAAGCAGATCTGAAAGTCGTTTCCGAGCGTCAACCGACAGCGGAAGAGATGAAGCAATTGCTTTTCGCATG
The DNA here is from genome assembly GCF_052115445.1 of Paenibacillus sp. 2RAB27. Lineage (NCBI taxonomy): Bacteria > Bacillati > Bacillota > Bacilli > Caryophanales > Paenibacillaceae > Paenibacillus > Paenibacillus sp. 2RAB27. Next base: position 91,670 of record NZ_JBFRGR010000018.1, on the reverse strand, counting down.
GAAAGTAGTTAAGCACGTTAAATCTAACGCCATCGTACTTGTGGCTGACGATATGACAGTTGGCGTAGGCGCTGGTCAAATGAACCGTGTCGGCGCAGCGAAAATCGCAATCGAGCAAGCTGGCGACAAATCGAAAGGCTCCGTACTTTCGTCCGACGCATTCTTCCCGATGGGCGATACACTTGAAATGGCAGCAAAAGCAGGCATCACTGCGGTGATTCAGCCAGGCGGCTCCATCAAAGACGAAGAATCCATTCGCGTTGCGAACGAAAATGGCATTGCGATGGTTATGACAGGCGTTCGTCACTTTAAACACTAAAACAATTGAGAATGCTCACGATTCGTAAGTGGACCGTGGGCATTCCCCATGAGAGGGGTTCCAGCAAATGCGTGTATTAGTTATTGGACGTGGCGGACGTGAGCATGCCATTGTATGGGCACTGAGCAAAAGCCCGAAAATCAGCAAACTGTTCTGCGCACCAGGAAACGGCGGGATTGCCGGCTTAGCGGAATGTGTGCCGATTACGGAGCTTCAGTTTGAAGAGATCAGCACATTTGCCAAGGAGCAAGCGATTGACCTGGTTATGGTTGCGCCTGATGATCCGTTAGCGGCAGGATTGGTTGATCATTTGGAGTCAAAAGGGATCGCAGCATTCGGCCCTCGTGCTAACGCAGCAATCATTGAAGGCAGCAAAGTGTTCATGAAGCAGCTGCTCAAAAAATACAGCATCCCTACGGCGGCTTACGAGTCTTTTGATGCGTATGAGCCAGCACTTGCTTACTTGCGCTCGCAAACAGCGCCAATCGTTATCAAAGCAGACGGCTTAGCCGCTGGTAAAGGCGTTACGGTTGCGCAAACGATGGAAGAAGCGGAAGCAGCGCTGAAAGACATCATGGTGGGTCAAGTCTTTGGGGCATCGGCAGGCGCGAGCGTCGTGATTGAGGAGTTCTTGACAGGACAAGAAATGTCCTTATTGGCCTTCGTTGATGGTTCGACAGTGCGTTTGATGGTGCCTTCGCAGGATCATAAGCCGGTTTTTGATAACGATAAAGGACCGAATACAGGCGGAATGGGGACGTACTCCCCACTTCCACATATTCCCGAGTCCATCGTGCAAGAAGCACTTGTGAACATCGTTCAGCCTACGGCAGATGCAATGGTTGCAGAAGGCCGTCCGTTCAAAGGCGTGCTGTATGCGGGTCTGATTTTGACGCCTAACGGTGTGAAAACGATTGAGTTCAACGCGCGCTTCGGTGATCCGGAGACGCAGGTGATTTTGCCGCGATTGAAAACGGATTTGCTGGATATTTTCCTCGCGATCAACAACGGAACGTTGGCTGAGCAGCCGATCGAGTGGAGCGATCAAGCCGCAGTATGCGTAATCGTGGCTTCGCCAGGATACCCTGGACCGTATCCGAAAGGATTGCCGATTACTGGCTTAGATCAAGTGCAGGAGTCACTCGTGTTCCACGCGGGTACGGCAGTTGATGAGAACGGACAAATCGTCACGAACGGTGGACGTGTGCTAGGTATCACAGGCCTTGGCAAAGATATCATTGAAGCTCGTCAGAAGGCTTATGCGGATGCGGATCGGATCCATTTTGAGGGTAAGCATTACCGGACGGATATTGCGATGAAGGCATTGAAATAGATGGAGAGAAACGCAGCCTCTTGGGTGAGGGGCTGTGTTTTTTTGTTGAGGTTTGGGGGAGGCGGAGGGGACGCCTGATTAATGTTCGTATCACAGGTGCTAAAAATACAAAAAGGCGTCTTTTTCAAAGGAATTCACTTCAACATTTTAAATAAATGCAAAAAGGCATCTTTTTGGGTCGAAAATGTCTAAACAAAGGAGAAAATGCTAAAATTGATGCCTATTTGCATCAATTTTAGCTGAAATCGTGTATTTGATTGAGAAAGGTTGCTCTATTGCATTTCTCAGCAGAAGGAGAGGTAGCTGGTGGTGATTGCCCTCTCATCAAAGCTAATTAGGGTAAAAACGAGTTACCACTCGTTGCAGACGGAAGTTATCCCGATGCGTATCTTCACTTTTTTTTTGTTTTTCCTCTAAGGACTTCGTCAGAAGGGTTTTTAACTGCTTAGCTAATAGTCTTAGCTGTCGAGATTGCTTCAGGTCGTAGTGTGATATAATGGCAAGAGAGTTAATCATAGGTGGTGGTTCGGGATGAAGACAGAAAAGGAATTAAATGAAATCTTCAAGAAAATTGAACAATCCGTACAGGACAAGGCAAGAAAAACTGGTGCTCCTATTTTTTATATTGAAAATGGCAAGCGCATCCGGCAAGAGCCAACAGGGGAGCGCTATATCCAAGTTATAGATTCTGATGGCAATCTGACCGATTATAAACTGTAAAGAGGTGGCCAGAATGCCTGAAATGACGGTTTTTGCGGGTTGTAATGGCGCAGGAAATCGACGTTGATTGAAGTGATAAACTCGTTCCATCACTGGTTAACAGCCGATGAAGGAGCGAGTTTTTTTGGATTACTTTTTATCCCAGCCGCGAATGTATTTACTTCTGTTCTTGTAGACGAAATAGCACGCCAATAAGGCAAGAACAATTAATGAAATGGACAGCCAGTGATCAGTGAAATAATGCCAAAGTGCCTGCATAGCGGAACCTCCCAAATGTGGAGAAGCATGGTAAGGTTAGTTTCGCGAATGGAGGCTGTTTTTATACAGAGCTAGAGAAGAAGGGGAATTGCCGATGTTTGATAAAAGAATGCTTATACTCTCCGCGATTATATCGCTTGTTGGTGTGATGGCTGGTTGTGGAGATAAGCATCCAGTACCCGTGGCGTTGCCTACGACGGAGGCTGTACAGAGTGCTTCGCCGCTGGCCACAGTAGCGCAGGCAACGGCTAAGCCGCCAGTTGTGCAGGCCGCAGCTACAATTACGCCTGCCTCAACAGCGGCTCCGACGCCTGTCGCAACGCCAGAAACGAAGCCAACACCAACGAAGACGGCTGCTCCAACCACGCTGCCGAGTGTTCCTAAGAGCAATAAGCTTGTTATGATCGATCCTGGACATCAACGGGTTGGTAATAATGCACCTGAGCAGGTCGGGCCAGATACGCGGGAAACGAAGCCCAAGGTTAGCTCCGGTACGGTAGGTGTACGCACGAAGAAACCAGAGTATATGCTCAATCTGGAAGTATCCTTACTGCTCAAAGCGGAGCTAGTTCGACGGGGGATCAACGTTACGATGACACGGGAGACGCATGACGTGGATATTAGCAACAAGCAGCGTGCAGATATGGCGAATGAGGCGGGAGCGGCACTAGTTGTACGGATCCATGCAGATGGTGACGCTTCGGTAAGCACGAAGGGATTTTCGGTTCTGTACCCGTCAGCGACGCAGCCAGCTGTTAAGCCCATCGCAGAGGAAAGTAAGCAGGCCGCTGGTTTGCTCCTAGCTGGCATGCAGCAAGCAACGGGTCAGAAGGGACGTGGCCTATCGGCGCGAGACGATCTGAGCGGCTTCAACTGGTCGAAGGTACCCGTCGCGCTCGTAGAGATCGGGTTCATGACGAATCCCGAAGAGGACGAGCTCATGTCGGAAGCGGCGTATCAGCAGAAGCTTGCGATAGGCATTGCAGATGGGATTGAGCAGTTTGTGAACGGTAAGTGAGGAGGGACGGATCGCAACATGGTTTTATTTTCACAGATTCGTGAATAATGTAGATAATTGGCACTGATTTGGTTGTGGGAGGGGGTGTTGCTGTGCTGCCGGCATTTTTTATTGCGCATGGCTCACCGAGTTTGGCGATTGAGCAGCATGCGTATACAGAGTTTCTGCAAAGGCTTGCGATGTCGCTTCCAAAGCCGAAAGCCATCGTTGTGTTTAGTGCACATTGGGAAAGCGCGGTTCAGAAAATCAGCACGGCTGTCGAGCCGGAGATGATGTACGATTTCTCAGGCTTCCCGGAAGAACTTTATGACATTAACTATCCGGCCAAAGGGGATCTGACCTTAAGCCTCCATATTCAGCAGCTATTCCAACAGGAGGGTATACGCTGTGAGTTGAATGACAGGAGAGGTTTGGATCACGGAGCTTGGGCGCCGCTCTCCATTATGTACCCCCATGCACAGATCCCTGTTGTGACACTTTCGGTTAACCCGCGATTAACACCCGAGGAGCATTACCGAATTGGTGCCGCTTTAGGCTCTTTGCGGGATGAGCAGGTGCTGATTATTGGCAGTGGCGGAACGGTTCACAATCTACGAAAGCTGGATTATAACAATCCGGTGCCGCAGCTTTGGGCCGTGGAATTCGATGAGTGGCTAGAGGAGCAGCTCGAAACGTGGAATTTGGAGGCGCTGATTCGCTACGACGAGCGAGCGCCGCATGCGCGGGAGGCTGTGCCGACGCCGGAGCATTTTGCGCCATTGCTCATCGCGATGGGAGCAGGTGATGCTACACGGAACGCGAAGCTGTTGCATCATAGCTTCCAGATGGGCACCCTGAGCCTATGCTGTTGGATGTTCGGCAGTCTACGTATACGTAAGCAAGAGACATAGGTCCGTTGTTGTTCAAAGGCCTGCGAATGCTGCAGGTTTTTTTGTCGTAATGGTTGATGGCATGAGGCCAGCTCAATCCAGAAACCGCCCCTTATGCTCCGGATTCGGCAGCATGCAATGCTCGGTCTTGCCGAACCAGCGATAGCGGTTGCGTGCGATGAAGCTGTATCCGAGATTGCGGATCGGAGCTGGGATCACGATCGCCGCGTAGGCGAGCGGCCATGCACCGCGCAAGCGCCTCGCAATGCGCAAAGCAGCTGAGCTGCGCGTATAAGCGCGGTTGCCTTCGATCAGCACAATGGTGCTGAGTCGATTTAGCGGCAGCTTATGCTCGGCGAGCAGTCGTTGTCCTGTCTCCGACTGCAGAGAAGCGAAGCGAAACACGCCTTTCGGGTCGTTTCGCAGGATGAATTGCACCGCGCTGCTGCAGAGCAGGCAAACCCCGTCGAACAAGATAACGGATGGATGATCAATATGAGTTGACATGGGTGTCTCCTTTGGTCCACACATTTGTTGGAGGAAGCTACTCCTAATTATACGTTGGTTGCACGACATAGCAACATGGGGACTTTCTCAAAGATTTCATATTGTCTTTATGCGCAACATGGACAATAATATACCTATACAGGTATAGGGGAGGAAGGCTGTCTATGAAATACGATGATGATGTGAAGAAACGTTTAAAACGGATGGAAGGCCAGATTCGTGGGATTTTACGGATGATGGAAGAAGAACAGGATTGTAAAGATGTCGTAAGCCAAATCTCTGCTGTTCGCAGTGCTGCTGATAAAACGATTGCCACCGTTGTTGCTGTCAATTTGGAGAATTGCATTATGGAGGAAAAAGAAGCGGGTAGAGACACAAGTAAGCTGGTCAAGCAGGCTGTAGAATTGTTAGTTAAAAGCCGTTAATGTGTTTAAGAAAAGAGGCAGGTCATGGATAGTAATATGATTTTCAATCTCGTGGCGCTAGGTTTTATTATTTGGTTCTTCTACTCACGTTTTGCAGGAGTCAAAGGGCTGCGCAATCTTTCATCCGAACAATTTCAAGAGGCTATGGCTGCTGACAAGGACAAGTCTGTTCTCATCGATGTGCGTGAGCCTGGGGAAATGAAGCAAGGGTACATCCCAGGGGCGGTGAATATCCCTTTGTCCTCAATGGGTAAGAGATTGAGCGAGATACCTAAGGATCGTCAGATCTACCTATACTGTCGGAGTGGCATGAGGAGTAAACAAGCTGCGAGAATGCTACGGAAAAATGGCTTTAGCGAGCTGTCCCATCTGAAGGGCGGCATCATGTCCTGGCGGGGTAAGCAAACGCAATAAGGTCCACAAAACGAAAAAGTCATTAACCATGGGGTTAATGACTTTTTGTCGTTATTCATGGAAGCTAGTCCGCCCGATTCGACCTTTGTCTTTTTGAAAATAAATATGCAGAAAGAACTCCATTACACCATAAAATACAGCTACGATCGTCATATCCGTAAAAGTTAGGGACCAATCGTAGAAGTGCCTTTCCACGAGCCAGAAGTAGGCATAAGTTAATAACATATCCGCTAGTACAGCGGAAATATTATTCGTGAGTCTTAAAAACAGTTGATCAACAACGACGTAGGTAAGGAGCGAAAACGTATAAGTAGCACTAAGTGCTCCCATAAATGTAGCATCCGTAAGGTACATCAAGATGGGAACAATGATGATGCCATTTATCAAAAGTTTTAAGAATAACTTCCCTAACATGGCCAACATGGTCTCGCCTTCTTTCATTCAAGGTATGCAGTACTGATCTTAATATGGCTTCTGCATGCTTGAACTATGCTTGTTCTACCGATTCAAAGTAAACAAATAATTATATTTGCTTGCATGCTTGAGCTCATCGAGGATAACCCCATAGAAATCATGACCAGTCATCTCTCGATACATGCTGCGAAACATGGCGTTATGACTGCGTCGAATATGTCCAATACATATAGGCTCCTCCATTGACTAGGCTTTAGCTCAGCATATGTGTGAGAGGCTAAAGGGGTTCAAAAGGTATATTCAGAGAAAGGTGTTGACGAAAAGAAAAAGTTTTACTATAGTATACATATACCCCAACGGGTATATGTATATAGTTTCAAAGGAGATCATGAACTGATGGTCTAATACATGGAGGTAATGGCCATTTTTTTTGCTTGAATTTATACCCCATAGGGTATATGAGTGCTTGGTTTTGGATTTCAATCTCATTCTAGGGAGGAAATAAACAATGGAAAATGGAGTTCAATTGCAAGGAATGAGCGCGGCTGAATTAGCAAGAAAGATTTTAAACAACGACCCGATTTTCATCCTAGACGTGCGTAACGACAGCGATTTTAAAGATTGGAAAATCGAAGGTCATCATGTTCATATCCTAAACACACCCTATTTTGATTTGATCGATGGGGTGGAAACTATTGTAGATCAACTTCCAGATGATAAGGAAATTTTGGTCGTGTGTGCCAAAGAAGGCTCTTCGAAATTTGTTGGGGAACAATTGGTCGAGCAAGGGAAACAACATGTTTCTTACTTGGTGGGAGGTATGAAATCCTGGAGTGAACATCTTGAGCCGGTTAAAGTTGGTGATTTGCAAGATGGCGGAGAAATATTTCAATTTATCCGCATTGGTAAAGGCTGCTTGTCCTACATGGTCATCTCAAACGGTGAAGCGGCCATCATTGATGGTGTTCGAATGACAGAGGTTTTTGAAAACTTTGCCCAAGAAAAAAACGTAACCATTAAACATACGATTGATACGCATCTTCATGCAGACCACATCTCTGGTGGACGACAATTAGCTGAACAAACAGGAGGCACGTATTGGTTGCCGCCTAAAGATGCAGAAGAAGTTGTGTTTAACTACGCGCAGCTTGAGGAAGGAAACCGTATTGTGGTTGGTGATACTGAAATTCAGATACAACCTATTTATTCGCCTGGACATACGATCGGAAGCACCTCGTTAATCGTTGACAATCAATTCTTGCTTTCGGGAGACATTTTATTCGTGAAATCAATTGGTCGTCCTGATCTCGCGGGTAAAGCAGAGGATTGGGTAACCGACCTTAGAACAACGTTGTATGAGCGTTATAAGCAGTTATCCCATGACTTAATCGTTCTTCCTGCCCATTTTGGCAAATTTACGGAGCTGGGAGAAGGGGGTCAAGTCTCTGCCCGCCTTGGAGATTTATATAAGGAAAATCCAGGGTTGAATATTGGAGAGGAAACAGCCTTCCGTCGTATAGTTACTGAGAATTTACCACCGCAGCCGAATGCTTACCAAGAAATACGTCAGACGAATATGGGAAAGATTACACCAACGGTCGGGGAACAACGAGAGATGGAGATTGGACCTAATCGTTGTGCAGTTCATGATGCTTAAACCACTACACCATAGATAGGAGGAAACGACGATGTATAAGGAGCAAATGCCAGATGAAGTTTTGGGTCGGATCAATAGGAAGGAAAATGTAGTTATTCTTGATGTGAGGGAACAGGATGAGTGGGAGTCCGGTCACATTCCAGGTGCCAGACATATTCCGCTAGGGCAAATCGCAAGAGCACTCAATGAAATGGATCAACAGCAAGAAACAATCGTCGTCTGTCGCAGCGGAAACCGAAGTGGGCAAGCATGTGATTTTCTCTCTTCAATGGGTTATTACGTGCTCAACATGCCAGGCGGCATGTCGAAGTGGACTGGGGAAATAGCTTACGGTAAATAAGTATTTTAAATAAATGGAGGTAATGTTCATGTCAACACTTCAAGTGAATCGAGTAATCGAATGTGAAGGTCTTGCGTGTCCGCTGCCAGTCGTTCGCACCAAAAAGGCGATGGATGAAATGAATGCAGGTGAAGTATTGGAAATACGTGCAACAGATAAAGGCTCKGTAGCCGACCTGAAGAGTTGGTCCAGCCGTACAGGACATCAGTACCTGGGCATAAAAGAAGAAAACGGAGTTTTTCATCACTTTATTCGCAAAGCCGAGCCGGTGGACACTAAAGCAGAGAAAAAATATCCCCATATAGCTACAAATGATGAGGTCCAAACCAAGATTTCTTCAGGGGAAGCGACACATATTATCGATGTTCGGGAACCCGCTGAATATGCATTTGGACGTATTCCGGGTGCCATCTCGATCCCTCTAGGTGAATTGGAAGAAAAAATAACGGAGCTTGATCCAAGCCAAGCCTACTATGTAGTTTGCCGTACTGGAACTMGAAGTGATATGGCCTGTCAAATCCTATACGATAAGGGGTTCCATCATGTTCGGAATGTAACGCCTGGCATGACGGAATGGACCTATGATCAAGAACAAGACTAATTATAAAAAGGAGACGAATTAACATGACAACTAAAAAAGTAGCTCTTATTGCATCATCAGGTGGTCTGGAGACAGCCTATAAAGTATTGAACATCGCAACAGCGGCGGCAGCATTGGATGCGGAGGTAGCCATTTTCTTTACTTTCGAAGGCTTGTCCATTATTCATAAGGAGTCGGAACACATGCTGCAGCTGAAGCCAGGTAATGAAGGAATGGTAGAAGGCTTTAAGAAAGCAAATGTGCCATCCGTGAAAGAGCTTATGGATATCGCCAAAGAATCTGGGGTACGTCTGATCGGTTGTCAGATGACAATCGACGTCATGGGTCTGGATAAAGAACATTTCATCGAAGGCATTGAACTTGGGGGCGCCGCGACATTCCTAGACTTTGCTTTTGATGCACAAGTGAGCTTGAACTTCTAAGAGAAATTAGCACTTACATTTTAAATAATAAGGAGAGATTATCATAATGGCAAACTTAGTTGTAGATGCAAAAGGACTTGCTTGTCCAATGCCGATTGTTAAAGCAAAAAAAGGGATGGATTCTCTGGAATCTGGACAGATTATGGAGCTTCAAACAACCGATAAAGGTTCTATGAAGGACTTTCAAGCGTGGGTAAACCAAACGAAGCATGAACTCCTTGAATCCAAAGAAGACAACGGTGTATTCACCTTTATTGTTAAGAAGGGGTAAGGAAAGTTGAAGAGGGCTATCACTTCATGCAGTGGTAGCCCTCTTAAAGTCCTTAATAGGAGAAAGCAGTATTTTTTTTGCCTTATTAAATACCCGTATGGGTATGCATGAATAAAAGGGGGATGATTTTAATGATAGAAAATAAGGAAAAATCGACGATTGTACTTTTTAGCGGCGAATTAGATAAGGCTATAGCAGCATTTATTATTGCCAACGGTGCAGCTGCTTATGACCACGAAGTTACGATGTTCTTTACCTTTTGGGGACTTAATGCACTGCGTAAGGATGAATCCGTTCTGATCAAAAAAGGATGGCTGGAATCCATGTTCGGCAAAATGATGCCGCGCGGTGCGAACAAGTTAGGGTTATCCAAAATGAATTTCGGAGGACTAGGTCCCAAGATGATTAAGCATGTGATGAAAAAGCATAATGCGCTGGCATTGCCGCAGCTCATTGAATTAGCACAAGAGCAAGGTGTTAAGCTAGTGGCTTGTACAATGACAATGGATCTGCTTGGATTGCAAAAGGAAGAACTTCTTGATGGTATTGAGTATGCAGGGGTAGCAGCTTATTTAGGTGACGCGGCAGATGCCAAAGTGAACTTATTTATTTAAGAGTAAAAGATAAGAACTTAGAAATGAGGTTTTAAATATGTCTACTAATGCCATCATTAATATCGTGATAGGGATTCTTCTCGTCTGGTTTGTGTATACCCGACTCGCTGGAATCAAGGGACTTAGGAGTTTAACGTCCGTGCAATTTCAAGATGAATTGAAGCTAAACCTTAACAGAGTATTAATTGATGTCCGTGAACCTAGTGAAGTAAAACAAGGATATATTGCGGGAGCGAAAAATATTCCCTTATCTCAAATGAAACAACGACTCGGGGAGATCCCCATAGATAAAAGTGTGTTTTTGTATTGTCGCAGCGGAATGAGAAGCAAACAAGGGGCTCGAATTCTACACAAGCATGGTTTCCGAGATCTAGCACACTTGCAAGGGGGCATCATGTCTTGGAGAGGGAAAATAACCAAATAATTTTGGTGTGGACCCTGCCGACTAGTCGCCCCCATGCTGCAGGAATTGAGCGAGGAACTACATGATCGTGCGGTGATTGTAAAAGTAAATGTGGATGATAATCCAATGACAGCAAGCGAGCAGCATATCATGAGTATTCCGACAATGAAGCTTTTTAAAGATGGCAAGATGGCAGCCATGATGATTGGATTGCAGCCCAAAAATGAACTTACAAAAATGATTCATGATCTCATGCAGGATGGAGATCACAGATAGGAGGAGTAAGCTATGGATTATGGGTGGATTATTCTATTGTTCGGTATTGGTTTTATTGGATCCCTAATCTCTGGTATGGTTGGAATTGGAGGTTCCATCATCAAGTATCCGATGCTCTTGTATATTCCGCCAGCCTTGGGTTTTGCAGCATTGACGGCCCATGAAGTATCGGCAATCAGCGCGGTTCAAGTCTTTTTTGCGACACTTTCAGGCATGTTAGCCTTTCGAAAAGGAGGGTATATCAATAAATCCCTTGTATTCATCATGGGGGGAACCATCGTTATTGGCAGCTTTATCGGGGGGTATGGTTCCAAGTTTCTATCCGACTCCTTCATTAATATCACCTATGCAGTTCTGGCTCTGATCGCAGCGATTATGATGTTTCTTCCCAAAAAAGGACAGGAAGACATGGACTTTGACAAGCTGAAGTTTAATAAACCAGTTGCTGCGATCTTCGCGGCTATTATCGGAGTTGTTTCAGGTATTGTTGGAGCGGCTGGCGCATTTATTACCGTACCTGTCATGCTGGTCATTCTGAAAATTCCGACACGTGTAGCTATTGCTTCTTCCCTAGCCATTACATTTATCTCTTCGATAGGCTCAACTGCTGGAAAAGTAGCGGGAGGACATATACTTCTTGTTCCGTCGGTTGTTATGGTTATTGCAAGTATCATCGCAGCTCCAATTGGAGCTAAAATCAGCAAGAAATTGAACGCCAAGCTGCTTCAATGGATTTTGGCTGCACTCATTGTGGCAACAACGGTTAAAATATGGATGGATATTTTAAGCAAATAGAGACCCCTGTTTTTTTTCTACTCTTTGGATACCCTAGTACTTATGGGTTAGAATACTAGGCTAAACAAGGAGGATGAAGGAGATGTTCCATTATACCATTGAAACGGATAAGTCCGTGGATGAAGTGATCGAGGCGTTGACAACCAATTTATATAAAGAGCATTTCGGTATACTGTGGAAATTTAACATCCAAGAAAAGCTCCAAGAGAAAGGCCTCGAGTTTGATGAGCCATATATTATTTTGGAGGTTTGCAATCCTTTCGAAGCAAAACGCGTATTAAGCGAACATGCAGTAGCGGGTTACTTTTTGCCTTGTAAAATTGCTGTATATGTGGAAAAGGGTACAACTAAAATCGGAATGCCTCGGCCAACGAACTTGATCGGGATGGTTGAAATGGATGCTTATGACCAGCTGTTGGAGATTGCTCAAGATGTGGAAAAACGTCTTATCAACTGTCTGGATAGGAGTATATAAGCTAGTAGTTTGACGCAGCAAAGCAGCGGTGGGGCTTAAAAAGAATAGCGTAGGGTAAAGCTGGCAGCGATCATCTCGTTGTCGGCTTTTTTTTGTCAAAATAGATAAAATCGGATAACGATGTATAAATCGTCTCCTATCTTTGACCACCGGATTCGTCCTATATTTATCCTTGTAATCCATCAAGTAAGGGAAGTGAGTAACGGGAAGCGTAGTTGTTAGGCGAAATGAAATCGAGGAGGATTTATTTATGAGGAAAACCGTTATATGGTTGTTACTTTGCACAATGTTGGTTGCACTGTTTCCATCGATGTCAGCACGCGTTCAGGCAGCTAGTTTTATTCATGTGCTCAATCCTGGGTTCGAGGAAACAACGATGAGTCAAACGAAACTGTTACCGACCAACTGGACGACATCCTTATGGAGCAGAACGACGCCGGTAGATACGAGCGTAACGACAGCCGTGTACAACAGCGGGGCAAAATCACTAGCGATCAGTGCAACGGATGTGGGGGCTGCTGGCTGGACGTCCAAAGCGATACCGGTGGATACGAGTCCCCAAACGATTAAAACTACGGTGAAAGTGAAGAAGTCGGGGGATTATGCCGGCAATAATCCTTGGGTTTTCATCAGTTATGGAAATAGCGGTAGTTTCCTGGGGATAAGCTCATCCAATATGACCACGGTAAGCAGCTCGGAGTGGACAGAGATCACGTTAACCGTCAACAGCAGTCAGTTTCCAGCGGGAACGAATATGCTCTGGTTGAACTTGGCGACATCGAAAGCAGGCAGCGGAAGCAGCGCCGGGACACTCTATTATGACGATGTTACGATGGAACTGCTGGATACGGAGACGCCAACAGCTCCGACGAATCTTGCCATTGCTAGCCAGACAGCAACCAATGTTAACCTTACATGGAATGCCTCAACGGATAACGTTGGCGTGCTAGGGTACGATGTTTACAATGGAACAACGTTGATTGGAACCACGACAGGATTAACTTATTCCGTAAGCGCTCTCAATGCGGGTGCCAGTTATACGTTTACTGTAAAAGCGAAGGATGCGGCGGGCAATCTATCTGCGGCCAGTAATGCTGTAAGTCTGACCACGCCAAATATATTGAGCATCACCAATCCTGGGTTTGAGATCACGACATCCAGTGGAAGCAAGCTTGTTCCGGTCAATTGGAATTCTGCCCTATGGTCGCGAACGACACCGGTTGATACGGGGGTCACGACAATTGAGGCCAATAGCGGAACCAATGCCCTATATATTAGCGCAGTGGATGCAGGAGCCGCAGGTTGGGTTTCTAAGACGATGCAAATCGATAATAACATGCAAATCAAAGCGACGGTGAAGGTCAAGAAGTCGGCTGATTATGTCGGCAATGACGCGTGGGTTTTCTTTAGTTATGCGAAAAATGGTTCCTTTCTCGGCACTGTAGTTGCGCCAAGTGTTGCGCTGAGCAGCAGTGAATGGAGAGAGATTTCCGTCACTGTTAATACGGCTAACCTGCCGGCCGGCACGAATAACTTGCAGTTGAATTTGGCGACACTCCGTGGAGGTAGTAGTAGCCAGCAAGGAACACTGTACTATGATGATGCTACGATCGAATTGATTCCGGATACGGTGGCGCCAAGCGCGCCATCGAATCTCCACGCCCTAGGACAGACGGCAGGCAGTGTTGATTTGGCTTGGAATGCCTCGACCGATAATATCGGGGTGACGGGATACAATGTTTATAAAGATGCCGTGTTGGTAGGGACTGTGACAGGTTTAACCTTTACAGCAAGCGGTCTGATCGCAACTCAAAGCTATACCTTTACCGTGAAAGCCGTCGATGCGGCGGGAAATGTATCCCCAGCAAGCCAGGCATATGTGACCAACGACACACAAGCGCCTTCAACACCAACAAACTTAGCCGCATCCGACATTAAGATGAAAAGTGTCACCCTCACCTGGGACCCGTCAACCGACAATGGGGGCGTAACTGGCTATGAGATTAACGATGGTACGAAGCTAGTAGCGACAGTCACCGGGGTGACCTATACGGTAACAGGTCTTGAAGCATACAGCGGATATGCATTTACAGTGAAAGCGAGAGATGGTTCGGGTAATCTATCCCCTGCGAGCAATCCTGTCGATGTGCTTACTTCGAGCTATTATGATGTAGCGAACCCTGGTTTCGAGGAAACGAAGTCAAGTGGAATGAAACTTGTTCCTGTTAGTTGGAATTCTTCTTTATGGAGCGGGGCAAGCGGAGTCGATATGGGCAGTACTTCAGCAACGGTCAATAGCGGCACGAATGCGGTATATATCAACTCGACAAGTACCGGAGCCGCAGGGTTTTCATCCAAAATGATCCCGATTGACAGCGGAATGCAAACCATTAAGATTTCGGTAAAAGCCAAGAAATCGGCTGATTACGCAGGGAATGGCTCTTGGGTGTTCATCAGCTACTTTAAGGATGGTACCTTCCTGGGCACGGCTGAGGCTAATACGCCAACTTTGAGCAGCACGGTGTGGACGGATATTTCATTTACGATTGATAATAGTCAGTTTCCAGCAGGAACGAATCAAGTTCAGTTGAATGTAGCGACAACGAAATTACAGAGCGTCCCGAATACAGGAACAATTTATTACGACGACGCCAGCATGCAGTCCGTTGAATATTTCCCGCTGAAGGCAGACGTCTTTGCAAACTGGTGGAAGATCGGACAGAATGTGGTGTTCAAGGCGGTCGTAGATCAGTTGCCTCTTTCCGTGCAAACGTTGACGGGGACGGTTTATGATACGGATAATCAGGTTGTTGGGCAAGTTACGGTAGATCGGTCAACGTTACTGACATCGGGTTGGAGTTGGACACCTAGTCACGAAGGTTACTACGAAATCGCTTTTGACTATACGAAACAAGGGATTGCGGGAACGCTTCCGCTCCAACAATCGTACCGGATCTTTTCTAATCCGAAGAAAACAGCAGCAGAATTTGTACGTAATCGAACGTCCGTGGCTGTCGTAGAAAGTCAGTCCATAAGCAAAGCGGATCGTAATCCGCTATTTGGTTTTAGTAATGGTTTCAGTGATTTAAGAGCGATAGAACTCGCAGATTTAATTGGTTTTGACTTTGCGAGAATTCATACGATCCCATGGGGAGGACAATTCGGCGATACGAACATGGCTATTGAAAAGAGTCGTGGTGTGTTTAATTGGGCAGGACTTGATGAACATGTCAACAAATTGCAAAGCTATGGCATGGACATCATCGGAAATATTGTATTTACACCGCTATGGGCGTCTTCGCACCCGGAAGATACAACTATTTATATCGGCGTTCCTGGTTATGCTGCTTATGCCCCAACCGACCTGAATGATTTTGCTAATTTCCTGCGGGCGCTTGTCGCGCGGTATGGCGATCGGATTACCAAATGGGAGATATGGAATGAACCTCATTTGAAAGGCGGAAGTATTTTTTGGAATGATACACCAGAGAAGTTCGTGGAATTGCTGCGTACCGGCTATGAGACGATTAAAAGTGTTCAGCCGAATTCTGAAATTTGGATTGGAGGCATGGGCGGTCATCGATATTTGCCTTTTTATAATGAGCTGCTGCGTCTTGGCGGAGCGAACTACTATGATAAGTTGGCGCTTCATGGGAAGTTACCCGATCCCAAAGAGTATCAAGCTTATGATCAAAGGTATAATGTACCATCAAAGCCGTGGGTGAGTTCGGAAAGTCATGCTGGTCTTGTGAATGCTTCAGAATCATCATCTATCCAATCAGAACCCGTGATTGCAAGAAAGATGCTGTACGATTATATGTACCAGATGAAGAATGGGGTCGAACAAATCGCCTATTTTGACATGGTTAATAATACGGAAATCGAAGCCATCCCATTCGCCCATGCCGAAGGTTGGTTTACGGAATCTTCTGGATTATTCCGCAAGAAACCGCAGCTTGAACCGAGATTAGGTTCTGTGGTCATGCATCGATTTATCGAGACACTGGGGAATGATATTGTCTACAAAGGTGAGTATGCGCTAAGCGGAAATCAGAAAGCTGTCTATTTCGAAAGTGACGGATCACCGATTCTCGTCGTATGGTCCGAGGATGCGAATGCGGATACAATCGCTCCAGCACTTGCCAATGCTTTTACAAGTAACACCGTAGTTCGGGATTGGACCGGCGGTACAGAGGCAGCAGCTCCTACGCTGCAAGTGAAACCGAACAAAATGTATTACATCAGCCATGTAAATGCCGCTTATCTAGCTGGACTGACTTCCACGCAGGATGTCCTCTTGTCCGACTATGAGAAAGCCGTACAAAATACGAACATTCCTGTCGCCGCAGGGAGTAAGAGCAACTTGTTTGACCGTATGACAGGAGCTTTGAGCACGGATATTCATTGGATAACCAATAATTGGAATTTAATAAACTTGACCTCCGAGCAGCCTGCAGGGTTTGCGGCTCGAGCTGCAGTGGGGGCGGCGACGGATGGATTCGATCTAGTCATCGAGGTATCGGACGCCAGCTTCGTGCAAAACGAGACCAAAGGTAACTATTATATCGGTGACAGTATTCAATTTGGCTTGGATACATCAGGCGTCGGCATGGTCGGGGCACAAGTGGAATTCCAAGCCGCACTGACTGCTAACGGTCCTGTACTCTACAAGGGGACTGCGCCGTATATTGGAGGAGATCTGCCATCCAACTGGACACCTGCCGGCCAATTCGTTCAAAACGGAAGTATGCTCGTCGACAGTTCCCAAAGCGGAAAGAAAATATATAAGATTCACGTTGCTTGGTCAGAACTATATCCTTACATGCTAGATACGACGAAACCTATCTTTGTATCGCTGCTTGTTAATAATAACAATGGCAACGGTCGTCTTGGATATTTGGAATGGGCCAGCGGGATTGGTGGAGCGAAAAACGTAAGTCAATACGGTAAAATCTTGTTGCAGGATCCGGCCCCAGTGGCTGATGAGGTAAGCGTTCAGTTGAAAGACAGCAGCGGAAATGCCATCAGTGGTGGCGTCGTATCCTACTATGACGGGGGATGGAAAGATTTCGGCGTCACGAATGCTTCTGGAACTGTAAGCAAGTCTTTGCCGGATAAAGCGTATACGTTTGCCATGACCTACGAAGGTACGTATACGGAGAAAGTGCAAAACACAGGAACGGACCCGACGGTCGTGTTCCAGACGGTTAACGTCAATGTGCAGTTGAAGGATAGTCAGGGCAATCCGCTTAATGGAGGTGCCGTGAGTTATTATGCAGGGAATTGGCGGACTTTCGGCAATGCAGTTGGCGGCGAGATTCATAAGGAATTGCTGCCTGGCTCTTATACCTTTTCCATGACTTATGAAGGAGGGATTAAGGAAAAGCTGCAAAATATCGGGACGGACCCGATGGTCGTCTTCCAGACGGTCAACGTGAACGTGCAGTTGAAGGATAGTCAGGGCAATACACTTGATGGAGGCGCCGTAAGTTATTATGCCGGGAATTGGCGGACTTTCGTCAATGCGGTTGGCGGCGAGATTCACAAGGAATTGCTGCCGGGCTCTTATACCTTTTCCATGAGTTATGAGGGAGGGATCAAGGAAAAGCTGCAAAATATCGGAACGGACCCGACGGTCGTCTTCCAGACGGTCAACGTGAACGTGCAGTTGAAGGATAGTCTAGGTAATCCGCTTGATGGCGGTGCCGTTAGTTATTACGCAGGAAGTTGGCGGGCTCTCGGGAGTACGGTTAGCGGCGAGATTCATAAGGAATTGCTGCCTGGCGTCTATACGTTCGGTTTGTCTTATGGTGGTGTGTATAAGGAGATTTTAGGGAACACCTCGTTGAACTTGGCGGTAAATTTTCAAATGTAATAAGGGGAAACTGGACCACGCTGAGGCGTAGGTTCAGTTTTTGTTTGGATGGGTAATTTTACATATAGACGATCGAGTAACCCTGCTAACTTCTATTCCCCAACCTTCTAGCATATACTTCTGAGAGATCGATAGTCCACGAGAAGAAGAGGTGCAGCCCTTTTGATAACATTGCCTTTAATCCGTAAAAGAACTCTGAGCACATGGCTCATACTTGGATGCTCTGTCCTGACCCTTGCTGGTTGTAGTGATGCGACTTCCGTTATATCAACCGCCACTCCGGAAACCGTCCCTGTGACGACTACGGTCAGCCCGACACCTGCGACGCAGCAGCCTGCAACGCCAACAGTCGAAGCGCAGCTCCCATTCAAATTCCCGTTAACTGGTTTGCCAGCCGATCACGAGGTGAAGACTCGTCCCTATATGGTTATGGTCGAAAATGCGCCGCAAGCCCGGCCCCAAACCGGCCTCGATCAGGCGGACATCGTCTATGAAATCCTTGCCGAGGGCGAGATTACTAGATTCGTCTCGGTGTTCCAGAGTCAAGCAGCTAGCGTGATTGGTCCGGTGCGCAGCATTCGGCCTTATTTTGTGGAGATCGGCGATGCGTTGGATGCGATTATTGTACATGCTGGTTGGAGCCAGGATGCGATGGATATGATGGCAGGCCGCAATCTGGCCCATCTCGATGAAGTGTATGGCGATGGCGCCTACTATTGGCGCTCCACCGACCGGAAGGCACCGCACAATCTCTATACCTCTGTGGATAAAATGAAAAAAGGTGCCGAGGCGCGCAAGTTCCGCACCGAGTGGAATGGGCCTTTGCTCACGTTCACCAAAGCAGGGCAGGGCAAACTCACGGGCGCAGCTGTTCATTATATTCAAATTCCCTATCTCATGGGGTATTTCGCTTCGTATGATTATGATGCTGCTGGCGGCGTGTACAAGCGCTCTATGGAAGGGAAGCCGCATCTCGACAAGGAAACAGGCAAGCAGCTGCAGACCAAGAATTTGCTTGTCCTAGAGAGCAAGCATCAGATCATTGACAAAGAGGGGCGCCGAATTGTCGACGTATTCGGGCCGAACAAGGGCATGATCTTCCAAGAGGGCATGTCCCAAGCGATCACGTGGGAACGCAAGAACGGCATGCTCCGCGCCTATGCCAGCGATGGCCAGGAAGTACCGCTGCTGCCGGGCAACACGTGGGTGCAGATCGTGCCGGAGGGGACGAAGTTGAAGGTGGAGTAGGAGTAGGTCATGTTTAATCATAATTAACATGTTTAACAATCCCTTTACATTCCCTTAATCACAGGCAAACATTGAGATCCTATGATTACAAGTCATAGGAGGGATAAGATGAAGGCATTGCAACGTAAAATTTCGATACCCGCTTATTTCATCATCATTGTGCTGGTGTTCGGCCTATTGGGCGTTTATTCGGTATGGGGGCAAGATGATATGGTGAAAGGCACGGAGGCAGGGAATGCTGCTGAAGCTGCTGAAATTGCTGATCCATTGGTTAATGGCGTTAAGAAAGTAGTCTGGTGGCACTCCATGAGCGGCGAGAACGGGCAAGTGGTGGACAGGCTCGTAACCAACTTCAATGCTGCACATAAGGATATTAAAGTGGAGGCTGTATTTCAGGGCTCCTACTTCGATAGTTTGACCAAGTTGAAAGCATCTATCGGTTCCAATTTAGGACCAACCATGGTTCAGGTGTACGATATCGGCACACGATTCATGATTGATTCTAAGGCGATCACACCGATTCAGAACTTCGTGGATCAGGACAAGTATGATGTGTCCCAAATGGATGAAGCTATTTTCAATTACTATAGGGTGGAAAATACATTGTATTCGATGCCCTTTAACGCATCTAACCCTATTCTGTATTACAACAAGGATCTGTTCAAAGCGGCAGGATTAAACCCCGAGAAACCACCGGTTCTCTATGCGGATATCACCCAAGCAGCGAAAAAGTTAACAACAGACAGTGTGGATGGTGCCTACTTCGGCACACACAGTTGGTATATGGAACAGCTTATTGCCAATCAGGGCGCTGAGATGGTCAACTCTGGCAACGGGCGCGATGGCTTAGCCACAGAATGGCAGTTGAATGGTGAAGCGGGCGTTAAGGCGCTTACTTGGTGGAAGGGGTTAGTTGACAGCAAGGCTGCCATTCACTCAGCGGGTAAGGGCGATGAATCCAAGAAGATGTTCGCCGAAGGGAAGGTCGCTATGATCTTCGATACGACGGCAGCGCTGCGCGATATCCTCGATTCTGTTGATGGTAAGTTCGAAGTTGGGACGGGCTTCTTCCCTAAGTCATCCGAAGTAAGCAGCGGCGGTGTCGTTGTAGGCGGGGCTAGCAACTGGATCATGAATAGCAAGCCGGATGCGGAGCAGCAAGCGGCATGGGCATTCATGAAGTATTTGTCTGAACCGKAGCAGCAGGCGTTCTTCCATGTCAACACAGGCTACTTCCCCATTACGGAGAAGGCTTATGAGCTGCCGATTGTACAAGACAATATGAAACAGTTTCCACAGTTCAAGACAGCCATTGATCAGCATAACGCTGCCAAGCAGAATCAAGCGACACAAGGCGGTGTTCTGGGAGTCTATCCAGAAGCGAGAAAGCTGACGGAGAATGCCATCGGGCAAGCGCTCAGCGGGCAGAAATCGCCGCAGGAAGCACTCGATGCAGCTGCCTTAGAAATTAACGCCAAAATTGATGCGTATAATAGGACGTTGAAGTAAAGTAATGGAAGCTGGGTAAATTCGGCTCCAGTGGGGGCCTCCCACCCTTGCTACAGTGCGCTACACAAAAGAACCTGAGGCAGAGCCTCGGGTTCTTTCTCACTATATTAGAAAGTATAAGTTTCCGGGCACCATAACCTGCTTTCATATTGGTGATAAAACCTAAGCTACCTCCGTCGTCGGACGGACGCTAGCGCACAAATATTGTGCGCAAGGGAAGTACCTCCGCCGTCGGACGTATGCTAGCGCACAAATATTGTGCGCAAGTGGGGTACCTCCGTCGTCCGTCGGACGCTAGCGCACAAATATTGTGCGCAAGGGAAGTACCTCCGTCGTCCGTCGGACGCTAGCGCACAAATATTGTGCGCAAGGGAAGTGCCTCCGTCGTCCGTCGGACGCTAGCGCACAAATATTGTGCGCAAGTGGGGTACCTCCGTCGTCCGTCGGACGCTAGCGCACAAATATTGTGCGCAAGGGAAGTACCTCCGCCGTCGGACGGACGCTAGCGCACAAATATTGTGCGCAAGGGGGTACCTCCGTCGTCCGTCGACGCTAGCGCACAAATATTGTGCGCAAGGGAAGTACTTCCGTCGTCCGACGGACGCTAGCGCACAAATATTGTGCGCAAGGGAAGTACCTCCGCCGTCCGTCGGAAGCTAGCGCACAAATATTGTGCGCAAGGGGCGCAAGGGAAGTACCTCCGTCGTCCGTCGGACGCTAGCGCACAAATATTGTGCGCAAGGGAAGTACCTCCGCCGTCGGACGGACGCTAGCGCACAAATATTGTGCGCAAGGGAAGTACCTCCGTCGTCGGACGGACGCTAGCGCACAAATATTGTGCGCAAGGGAAGTACCTCCGTCGTCCGTCGGACGCTAGCGCACAAATATTGTGCGCAAGGGAAGTACCTCCGTCGTCCGTCGGAAGCTAGCGCACAAATATTGTGCGCAAGGGAAGTACTTCCGTCGTCCGACGGACGCTAGCGCACAAATATTGTGCGCAAGGGAAGTACCTCCGTCGTCCATCGGACGCTAGCACACAAATATTGTGCGCTAGGGAAGTACCTCCGCCGTCGGACGGACGCTAGCACACAAATATTGTGCGCAAGTGGGGTACCTCCGTCGTCCGTCGGACGCTAGCGCACAAATATTGTGCGCAAGGGGGTACCTCCGTCGTCCGACGGACGCTAGCGCACAAATATTGTGCGCAAGGGAAGTACCTCCGTCGTCCGACGGACGCTAGCGCACAAATATTGTGCGCAAGTGGGGTACCTCCGTCGTCCATCGGATGCTAGCGCACAAATGTACGCAACACAAAAGAACCTGAGGCTCTGCCTCAGGTTCTTTCTCATGCTCTTTTATCCAGCAGATGTGTTCTACGGTACTCGCCGGGGGAAGAGCCTGTGCGGTTTTTGAACATGCGATTAAAGGAAGAGATGTTGCGGTAGCCGACTTGGATGCCAATGTCTTGAATGTTGGAGTCGGTATGGACCAGCAGCTCTTGCGCGTAACCCACGCGGCGATCATGCAAATGTTCCATGAAGTTGGCTCCAGTTTTCTCTTTGATATACGTAGAGAGGTAGGAACTGCTCAGCGTTAGTTGATCAGCGAGAACATCAAGTGAAAGATCCTCAGCATACTGATCCTTAATGACGTTAAGCACATAATCAATGATGGGATCATTCGTTTCTTTCTTCTCACGGATGAGCTGCGTGACGATATGGAAATAAGAGGCGAAGCTTTGTTTATACTCGTCCAACGTACAGCATTCCTCTAATTGAAGCAGGATGGACCGCAGCTGCAACGTATCGTCAGCTTGAACTTTGTAATGGTCGAGCACCATTTTGGCCTTATCGGTTACAGCAAGCACCATATGCTTAAACATATTCACAGACGCTTCCTTCAGGTCAAGCTCGTCCAGCCAAGGAAGGAAGAGGTCTAGCGTTTCCTGCTCTTTGCCTGATTTGAGCGCTGCGGTCAGTTCTTGCTCCTGTGTGAGAGTAAGGAAGTACGTAGACCGATCTGAACGATATTCAACGACAATTTGCGTTTCTTCCAGTAAGCGGGCATGCGCAGCTAATTCATTCACCTGTCGGTAGGCATGACCGAACTGCAGAGAATGCTCGAACGCCGAGCTGATGGCGGCCGTCACCAGACAGTAGCGAAGGTCATCGTCTAGAACCAGTTTCAACTCTTTGACCATAAGCAGGATACGCTCCCGCTCATTGCCAGGGAACACCGTTAGAAACTGATGGTGTTCCATTTGCAGCGTATGGGAATCAGGAAACCACTGATAGGTCATTCGTTTGATATGCTCGCCAATCGTTTGCGAAATGTGTTCTCTGCTCATCGGGACATCAATGAAAGCGGGTGAGCGGAACCGAAGCTCGTACAGCACGATGGTGTAGGTCCCCTCGGTGCCTTGAATATGCTGCCAATCATCGGGATCAGGATGGATATTTTTCAGCTTATTCATGAAATGATAGTTGATTAACTCCGATTGTTGATCCTGCAGCTCCTGCTGAATCTCGCCTTTTTCTTGGATCAGTTGTCGGACCGGTTTATGGAGTCGTTTGCTGAAAAATAAAGAGACGAGGAAGGCGATGGCAATAGAGACGCCTAACAGAATCATCATGAGATTGTCCAAACGAAGGATTCTAGATGAAAATTCAGGACTCGTCATCTTCATGACGTAACGCAAACCATCTTCATCTTGATAGTCAATCTCAACCGGCTCTCGAAGCTGGCGGGAATCCTTATTTGTCTCATAGATGACCGTTTGATTCGGTCCTAGTATCGTGATATTCAGATCGGGATTTTCCTTCAGAACTGCGTCACGCAAGCGGTTGCCGTCGATCATCGCARTCATCATATTGTCAGCCAGTGCAGGCTTAATGGAATAAGGAATTAACATTCTTCCTGTTGATTCTCCTGATGGTGAGGGGCTGCCGAATAAAGTCGCCGGATGAAGCACGTAATTGTCACTGCGATCAAATTGCGATTGCCAGTAAGAGAACGGATATTGTGTGCTTTGGTAGATGCTGCTGAACAAATCGACCGTCGTTCCAGGACCTAGTTTACTCAGAGTCAGATTCGTAGATCGGAACATCAGGATCAAATTGTCCACATACAGTTCCGAATCGCTCGCGATGCTTTGCATGTTCAGCACAATAGGACGGGTAGAAAGTGACTCCGGATCCTTCTTTAAAATCACTTGATTGTTAAGTGTAATGACACTCTTATCGGTAAATTGCTTATACAAAGCTTCTCGCACTTTATCCAATTGAAATTGATAGCGCTCCGCCACTTTCTGCAGAGTTAGACGATGCTGTGCCATCATCTCGCTGCGGAGGTGGTTTTTGACGAGCCAGAAAATCAAGAGATTAAAGGAACAGAAGATGAGAATCAAGATCATAAAGCTGGCTAGGATGTTTCGAAATAGGGATCTCTGATTGGAGAAAAGTTTCATAAGTCGCAGGCTCCTTCTGATTGCTCCGCTGCCATGCTTCCGGCGAGTTATATACCTCAATTGTAGATGAAATCTGAAGTGAAGGGTATGGGCTTTTTATTGGAAGTTGGGCGCTTTTATGCTATTTCCCGCTTTATAAAAGCTTAAAAGAAGAATCGTAACAATCGCTCAGGAACGCAAATCATGTGTATAGGCAAGGCGTGGAGGGCTGGATATGATGGGCATGTATCAACGAAGTCGAAGGAAAGGAGACGTCAGCCAAATTTCAAAATGCGTATGTGCAAATGAATGATGAGGGGAATAGGCATGTGTTGAACATTAGAAAAAGCATCGTCGCGTTAGCTTTACTAGTTATCGTATCCCTGACCGCAGCAAGCTCAGTTGGGGCTCATTTCTCTTCGAGTGGTTATTCCGATATCCAAATAGGTTCAAATACGATGGCGTATCATCTATCTCTATTGGAACATGATCTTCTACAAATCTTCCCCGACAAAGCAGATGGGGGCGACAAGATCAGTGATAAGCAATTGGCCAGTTCCTTGGAAGCCATCGGCAAGCTGGTCGATGATGGGATCATCGTTACCGGCGATGGCAAGGTTGGCACAGGTGTCATTGTTAGTGCCAAACATGAGAAGCGGGCCAGTATGGATATGATCGGCATCGATATCCACTATACATTTGCGTCCCCCGTGAAACGATATCTCATGCAGTACAATTTCTTCTGGTACAGCGGGGTTGATCCGAATCATAGCAATTATGCGACCATTCAGGTCGGCGGGCAGACCATTGAGCAGGTCCTTGGCAGTCAGAATTATATTGTACAGATTCAAGGGCCAGGAGCGGTAGCGGGGAATCCGACCCAATCAACAACAGCAGCAAAGCCAGCAGACGATACGTCTTCCACTCCTACTGGATCTTGGCAAAGCACACTTCAGACCTATATTCTCATGGGGATGAAACATATCTGGTCAGGGCTGGATCACATGCTGTTTCTATTTGGACTATTGCTTGCAGCCGAACAAAGAGTTTGGAAAATAGTTAAGCTGATAACGGCATTCACAGTGGGACACTGCATAACCCTTGTTTTGTCTTCCTTACAAGTCGCGTATCTCTCACCTAGCATCGTTGAACCTTTAATCGCGCTTAGTATTCTCTATGTTGCTGCTGAAAATATATGGAAGAGGAAAGAGAGTGCCAGAGTCGTCGTCACGATGTTGTTTGGACTGGTGCACGGCTTTGGGTTCGCCGAGGTGCTAAGAGGGACGCTGTCTGGACATATGGCGCTGCCCTTATTCTCTTTCAATTTAGGTGTGGAGATTGGACAGCTTGTCGTGGTTGGCGTTCTGATTCCGCTACTCGTATTGATACGCCGCGTACCGCTGAAGATCAATTGGAACTTATATGCCTCGGGCATCGTTGGCGTGTTCGGGTTGTACTGGTTCATAGAGCGCATTCTTACTCAATAGATAGCAGTAGAAAATTTGCACCATTTTATAATGAGAGGGCGTTACCATGTTGGTTAAAAAGAGTTTAAAACAATTGATTTCAGGGGTCACCGTAGCTGGCATGATGTTCAGCATGCTGACACCTATGGCTAGTGCCGTTGGCAATGACGTACAGGTTAACGCTGTAGATTATTCGAAAGTACCGAAGCTATTGATAACGGAGCTTGTTCCAGATACCGCTAATGTGGGCGGCGCGGATGCTTATGAGTTTATAGAGGTGTATAACAATACGAACAAGGAGATTGAATTTAAAGATTATAACTTGGTCTATCGCAATGCAGGTGTGGATACCGTTTGGCCAGGCATGCATGATACAACCCCCTATGCCACGATGAAAATTCCTGCGCAATCCACGATTACCTTATGGGTAACGAATGCGCAAAATGGAGCTAAAACGGTAGCCGATTTCAATACGAACTTCAATACGAATCTGCAAGAATATGTGAACCTTTTCCGTGTGGATGGCGGTGGAGGCATGGCAAATACGAGTCCAAGAGCCCTCGTCATTCAAGAGAAATCTGGCAGTGATATCTCGATCGCAAGCTACCAAACTAGCGCCGTAAACGGGGTTTCGAAACCGGATAAAGGTATCCTATATCGCTATCCGTCAGACAGTACGAAGAATATGACGATGTATTCTGTCGGGGAAAATGCTGCAACGCCAGGGATTGTCGATCCCGCACAAGTTCCTCCCGTACCGCTGAACTTCTCGGAGCCTCCGGTCGTCAGCCATACACCAGTTACGCAAGCAGATCAGAAGAACGATCTCCTCCTGCAAGCGCAAATTGCCAACACAGAGCAGAACGAAACGGTATCCGCAGCGGTGTATTATCAAATGGGGGCACAGACGACCTATGATTCGGTCCCGATGACCGTAACAGGCAGTAACCAGTATCAAGCTGCTATTCCGAAGGCCAAGCTAACCGAGAGCCAACTGACTTATTATGTGCAGGCGGACGATGGTTTTAATACGGTGAGATCGGACGTTTACCGTGTTGATGTGGCACTCGATCATTTTGACTATACGAAGGTACCACCACTTCTTGTAACGGAGGTTGTACCTGATTCTACGAATATAGGCACACCGGATGGTTATGAGTTTATTGAGGTGTACAACAATTCGGATCAACCGATTAATTTCAAAGACTATCAATTGATCTATCGTTATACCGATACGGGACCAGATGCGGATGTTATTTGGCCTGCTGACAAGGAAGACATGGTCATCCCGTCTAAGGGAACGCTCGTCTTCTGGGTTATCAATGCGGGGAACGAGAATGCGACCGAGGCTGACTTCAATGCGAACTACAATTCCCATGTGGTTGAAGGCACCAATATGGTCCGTATTCACAATGATGGTATGGCTAATGGATCCAATAGAGGGATTCTCGTTGCTACAAACACAGGCATCGAAGTGTCATCCGCTTATTACGTAACTGGTGATGCCAAGGCGAATAAAGGGATCCTATATAAGTATCCACAAGACGGCGGTAAGACGATGGTTAAATACAGTGCCGGTCTAGTGGCGGCAACGCCGGGAATTGTGGAGCCAGCTCAAGCACCTGATCACACGATCATTGTGACACCAGATACCATCAAGCCTGTCATAACCGATTTGACCAAAGTGACCAGCATTGCACAATCGAACGATCTCGAAATGATCAGTGATGTCAAAGATGAAACAGCGGTAAAAACGGCAGCACTCTACTATAAGACTGAGAAGCAGTCCACGTTTAACAGAAAGTTTTTGAAAGAGAGTTTCGCGGATACGTTATACCATTACACCATTTTCTCGCCAGAACTCATTGGTAATGCGTATGTAGATTACTACTTTGTTTCTTCCGATGGTCAAAATGAGACGACAACAGCCACCAAGCGGATTGCCATAAATGGTGGTTCAGATCACTCGGCTCTGCGCCTCAATTTCAAGGACGGTGACATTGTTGCCGGGTCCAAAGTGATTAAAGGGACAGGTGAAGGACTTAGCGCAGATGACCTGAAGCTTGCCATCGATGGGAACGAGCTAACAGCTTCTACCTTTCATGCGGTTGAGCATAATGCGTACTTTGCTTTTGAAGTGACAGGCGTGAATTACTATTTCAAAAATGCCGTTACCCAGGGGCAAGATATTCTCTATACGTTTCAAGATACAGTGAATAGCTACACAACGTTGTCGACGCCGATTCAAGCAGACCGTTTGAAGGAAGGCAGCAATCTATTCGCCATTAGAGCGGGTTCGAAAGCTTCGCCTTTCGACGAGAATCCGTTGGAGAATAAAGATAATTTCGATGTGAAGAATGTACGTCTCGTTTTTGACGATGGTACCGTTATTTATGATCCCAAATATAACAATCCGGCCAAAGTGATTAAAATGGGAGATTCGTCCGGGAAACCTCCGGTTGTGGATTTCGATTTCGTTATTCCAGCAGGACTGCTGGCTTCTAAGGCTTATGTCTGGAACACACCAACGATGAATGATGGTGACCATCAGATCACAGTCAGCAATACGAGTGCAGGTACCGTTACCTCGCATGTCATCGTGGATAACTCCGCTCCAAGCATTCAACCGTCTATCGAAGAGGGCAAAATGTACCGAGGTCCCTTCACGCTGGATGCAGAAGTAACCGACCTACTTGCTGGTGTGGACAAGGTTGAGGCAACGCTTGACGAGCAACCGATCACGTTGCCGCTTGCAACGTCATCTGCACAGCTTCAAGGCGGCAAGCATGTATTCAGCCTGAAAGCGACGGATAAAGTCGGAAATGTCTCGACTCAGACGATTAACTTCGAGGTGCCAAATGAAATTCCGGATACACCTGCGCTAGTTGCGCCAACGCAAGGTGCGGCGGGCTTGAATAGCGATACGACACTAACCGTGAAAGTCTCCGATCCGATGAATGACGACTTGAACGTATCCTTCTACGGGGGATTTAAGTACGACGCCAGTACTCCAGGCCAGTTCAAGGGATACCGCAATGCTTCTGATACGGAGCCTCCGAAACAGGAGAAGCCTGATGGAGAGACTGCTTTTACCCAAGAAGATTATGAGAAAGTGAGTAAGCTCGATGGGAATTATCTAATTGATGATTCCGATGAGAAATTCCCTTACCAACGGTTTGAAGTTTCACTAGATCCAACTATCAAAAGTTCGGACAAAGTGGAAATTAACTGGAAAGGGAAATCGCTCGAAGGTCGTAAAGTGACCTTGTATGCCTGGAGTCCAAGCGGGCAATCTTGGAGTCCACTGAAGACGGTTATCGCCGGTACGGAGGATTTTGAGTTGAAGGCTGTGGTTACAGCTGGTGATTATGCAAATAAAGGCAAGATTCAGGTGATGGTACAGGATCAGATAGCCGTCGTTCAAAATAATCAGCCGGTAGAGACATCTGACTACGATTTCTCCTTTGTATGGATGTCCGATACGCAGTATTATTCCAAAAGCTACCCGCACATCTATCAACAAATCGTCAAGTGGATCGCGGATCACAAAGAAGATAATAAGATTAAGTATGTCATCCACACCGGTGACATCGTTGATAACGCGGATCAAGAGTACCAATGGATCGAAGCGGATAAAGACATGAAAGTCTTKGAAGATGCCAACATTCCTTATGGGGTACTGGCGGGTAACCATGACGTAGGTCATCAAGACAACGATTATAGCTACTATGCGAAGTGGTTTGGGGAAGATCGATTCAAGAATCAGCCAACGTACGGCGAATCCTATGATAACAATCGGGGACATTATGACCTCGTTTCCTCGAACGGTAATGATTTTATCATTATTTATATGGGTTGGGGCTATGGGGATAAAGAGATTGATTGGATTAATGGGGTTTTAAAAGAATTCCCGAATCGGAAGGCGATCTTGAACTTCCATGAATTCATGCTCGTTTCCAATAACCGCGCGCCGATGGCGGAGAAAGTGTTCGAACGTGTCATCAAACCGAATAAGAACGTTATCGCTGCTCTTTCCGGCCACTATCATGATGCGCAATTGAAAATTGATGCCATTGATGACGATGGGGACAACCAACCAGACCGCAAAGTCTATCAAATGCTAGCGGACTACCAAGGCGCTCCTGAAGGTGGACTGGGTTATATCAGACTGATGCAGTTCGATATGGCACATGGCAAAATCAACATGAAGACTTATTCACCGTATCTAGATGATTACAATTTCTATGATCCGACCGAACATCCTGGTAAAGATGAGTTCACCATTGACTTGAATCTGCAGCCAGTAACGAAACGAGTGGCTACCGACTATATTGGAGTCAACGTGTATACAGATAAGAAGATTGGAAGCGTTGAGAATGTGTTGAGCGGACAACAAGCATCTGTCGTTTGGCGCGGCCTTGCACGGAATACAGGTTACCAATGGTATGCAGTTGCCGAAGATATGTTCGGAGGCAGGGCGCAGTCGGATATCTGGAAATTCACGACTCTACCGGGAGACACCGATTCTGGTGATAGCGGTAATGGAGGCAGTGGAGGTACAGGTGATCCAGCGAATAACACGGAAACGACCATTCCAACGAATGGCGGAACAGCGACCTTGGGTGGCGTGCAACTTGTTATTCCAAATGGCGCTGTAACGAGTGCTATCAAAGTAACTGTGAATAAACTGCCAGAAGCATCATCTCTACCGATTGAACCAGCATCCAAGCTAGTCAGTGATGTGTATGAGATCAAGAAAGATACAGCTGGTGAGTTCAGCAAAGCGATCCAAATTACCTTACCTTTTGACATAACCAAAGTAGATCTAGATCAATCAGCAGTTAGTCTATACTGGTTTAATGAAACAACGCGCAAGTGGGTGCAACTAGAGAACATTGTGGTGGATAAGGTGAAGGGGACTGTGACGGGATCCGTTACTCACTTCACGAAATTTGCTGTCATGGCTACACCGAAAGATAAGCCTGTAACTGGAAATCCTGGATCAGATGGAGCCAATCTGGCTGATATTAAGGGACATTGGGCAGAGGCTAACATTCGTGAATTGATTGGACAGGGAGCGATCAATGGCTATCCGGATGGAACTTTTAAACCCGAAGGTCGCATTACAAGAGCAGAATTCGTCTCTATCGTGGTCAAATTCTTGAAGCTCAGCGATCAGGGCGGAAGAACATTCAATGATACTACGAACCATTGGGCTAAGAATGCGATTGCTACAGCGGCAGCCAATGGGATCATCTCAGGATACACAGATACGACATTCGGTCCGGATGATACGATTACCCGCGAGCAAATGGCTGTCATAATTGTACGGGCAGCACATATGAATGATAAAGGCGCAGAAGGCATGGAATTCACCGACAACGCATCTATTTCGGAATGGGCACAGGCGGCAGTAGCGGTCTTGACTTCGAAAGAGTTATTGAATGGTTACCAAGACGGCACCTTGAAACCGCAAGGGATATCAACGCGTGCGGAAGCTTCAGCCATCATCTTACGATCATTGAAAAAATAGCAACAAGTAAAGAGGCTCCTCCGTCTATGAAGACGGGGAGCCTTTTACGAATGAGTGGGAGTAGATGAGACTATCTGCGCTTGCGCTTAGCCGTGCCAGATGTGGAGCGGCCTTTGCGTCTTTTACCCGTGCCGGATTTCTTACGGCGTTTGCGTTTCGGACGGAAGACTTCCGTTACCTCGTCAGATGCAACCTTGCCTTTGCCGATAGAGCCAAGGAGTGTTTTCACCATCGGTGCCATTTGCTGAAATGTCGACATGAACTTCTGAACCTTGCCCATCGTGCCGATGATGCCGTCAATACCACCCATCCGCTCAACGAAGCCGGAGATTTGTTTAATATTTAAGCCGCTTAATGGGTTTGAAGAACCTCCAGCGGAACCACCGCCACCGCCAAGGAGATTGCTCAGGAAGTTACCKCCGCCACCGCCACCACCGGTATTGCCTCCGCCACCGCCAAATAAACCACCGCCTGCATTACCGCCGCCACCGCCGCCAAAAAATCCACCACCAGCATTACCACCTGCTGGAGGGCCGCCGAAGAAGCCACCTCCGCCTTCAAAGCCGCCACCACCGAAGGGATTGCCACTGCCTAAGCCTGGGTATTGACCGAAGCCTTCACCTGGAAGGGTTAAGCTCCTTGTTTCCACTTCAGGACGATTTCCGCCATTACCAATAATTTGTTGTCTTGGGTTGCTCACTGGGATTCACGATCCTTTTTATCAGATTTGTCTCCTACAGGATATGTCACTTGCCTACCTTTGGTATGGACGAATGTCACGGGTCATGGGGATTTGTTGCTTTTTAGCCAATTAACGCATAGAAATTTTAACGTTCTGCAATCCTAAAGGAAGGAATTGCTTAGGACGTGTCGAATGATACACAGGAGCTTAGAGAACCATGAAGCCAACATGCTTTTTGACCGGGAGTTGACAGCAGATGCAATTAAAAAAATTAAATGATAAAGCCATAGACCAGCTTTTCGAAGCTGTACTAACGTTGAAGGATATTGAAGAGTGTTACGTCTTTTTTGATGACTTGTGTACGGTGAATGAGATTCAGTCGCTGTCGCAGCGCCTTGAAGTGGCTCGTATGCTGCGCAAAGGGTGTACGTATAACCAGATCGAAGCGGAAACAGGGGCTTCTACAGCAACTATTTCGCGGGTCAAAAGGTGCCTGAACTACGGGAACGACGGTTATGTACTGACGTTGGATCGTTTGAATCGTTAAATAATTGTGGGCTTGCAAGTAGTAAAAAATCTTATAGACAATTGCACGTATATTGTGGATATGTTACAGTAAACATAATAAAAGAGAGGTGCGCTAACACCTCTCCCATACAATAGATTACCTCAATGGTGATCGGCCGCAGTTGAATGATAATAGACCTCCAAAGCCGCGAAGCTCAAGGGAGGTCTATTTCCGTTTGTTAGTAAGTATTAACACAACCAAAGTCGCAAATGTAATCATGAGCGATAATGCTTGGTATACCTCCACGGGCATCACCTCCTTAAAGAGGCTAGCCGACCAACCTTGAAACCGATTCTATTGTCGAAATTGATTATAGCATATTTTGGGATAAATGGTTGATATTTAATCGGAGCTAAAGTCTTCTAAAAGGATATTCAGAGTTAGTTGAACAGTAGAGATATCTTCAAATTGACATAGGTGACCACTTTCGTTAGCATAGGAAGATAGGCTTAGTTTGTACGGGTGGGGGAAGTTAGAATGAGGTTGTATGGTGTGCTGGTCATAAGCCATGGATCCCGTGATGAGGGTTGGGTTCAACTGGTGGAAGATGCCGTGAATGCGGTGCGAATGCCTGATGGTAAGCCCATTTATGCGTCATATTTGGAGCTCGTGGAGGGTAGATTGATACAAGATGGGATTTATAGACTAGAGGCGCAAGGCGTGACCGATATCATCGTCGTTCCGCTGTTCGTGTCCTCTGGGAGTACACATATAGATGAGATTAGCTACGCATTAGGGGTCATTGCCGAGCCCGTGCTCGAAACCGACATGGAGCGCTTAGACATACGCGCGCGAATTCACTTCACGTCGCCGATTGATGATCATCCCGATATTGCAGCTATTCTTTATGGCAAAATCGCAGAGCTTTCCGAATCGCCCCAGGAAGAGATCCTGCTATTGGTGGGGCATGGGAGTAAAGAAGATGGCTTCCACCAGAAGTGGCGCCAAGGACTTACCCAGCTCGCGGAGCGGGTTAGAACGCTAGGCGGTTTCGCCGAGGCGGATATTGCTATGCTTTTGCCGGATCAACTAGCAGAGAAGATGGCTTGGTGGGCTCGTGAGAAACCAACGTATAAGGTGATAGTAGCACCGCTTTTTCTGAGTGAAGGGTATTTTACACAGAAAGTGATTCCTTCCCGATTGGAAGGGGTCGCCTTTAAGTATCATGGACGGGCCTTGTTGCCGAGTCCGCAAATTTCCAAATGGATTGAGGGGCAGATTGCCTCCGTATTCCCATACGATGAACAGGGGATGACATTGAGTGGTCAAACGAGCACGATTGATCTATAATCCGACTTCAGGCCGGGAAGAAATGAAGAAACGATTGCCCGAAATCCTCCAGCGCCTAGAGCGCGGCGGGTTCGAGACCTCCGCTCACGCGACCATCGGTGAAGGAGATGCCACACTCGCAGCGGCCGAGGCCGTGAGTCGAGGGTTCGATCTGATCATCGCAGCAGGCGGTGATGGCACGATTTGCGAAGTCGTCAACGGCATGGCCGAAAGAGAAGGCAGACCGCCGCTGGGCATTTTGCCGCTCGGGACGACGAATGATTTTGCGCGTGCGCTCGGTATCCCCAAGAACTTGGAGTATGCCTGCGACCTCATCATTCAGCAGTATTCAACCTCGATCGATGTAGGCAAAATCAACAACCGCTACTTCATCAATATCGCTGGGGGCGGCTCGATGACCGAGCTGACGTATGAAGTCCCGAGCAAGCTCAAAACCATGATCGGCCAGTTGGCCTATTATATGAAGGGACTCGAGAAGCTGCCTAGGCTGAAGCCAATTGAGCTCTATATCAAAGCCGGCGATCGCGAGATGCATGAAGAAGTCATGCTCTTCCTCGTGGGCAACACCAACTCCGTTGGGGGCTTCGAGAAGTTAGCACCGGAAGCCAACATTAATGATGGCATGTTCGACGTCATTATTTTGAAGAAATGCAACCTGGCAGAATTCATCCGTATCGTATCCTTGGCGCTGCGCGGCGAGCATTTGAGTGATCCGAATTTGATTTATTTTCAGACGAATCATATTGAAATTAATTCCCCGGACTACGTTCAGTTGAATCTCGATGGAGAGTTCGGCGGGACATTGCCTTGCGTGATGACGAATTTGCAGAGCCATTTGCAGGTGATCGTGGATGAGTCGGGTCAGTCGATTTATAAAAAGAAATTTCTTGAGGCTTTGACCACGCCGTTTCATTTGAAGGGGCATGGAAATGGGCATGATGAGGGTGAGTAGGGAAAAAGGCGAGTGCAAAGTGCCCAACCCTCCCACTTGGAAGGTTAAAAGATGAAGTGAGGTTATTATGAAAACAAAAGGTACATCTGGCTCCGCGCCAGGTAAACATAGAGGTAGTGGCAGGTCGGAAGGAAACAGAGKGAATAGTAACAGCAAAGGGAAGACAGAAGTGCCAGCTTGGATGGCAGGCTTGCCTGTGCAAATCGGGCAGCAATACGAGGCTGAGATCATCGGGATCAGCCATGATGGCGAAGGGGTGGGCCGTGTGAACGGCTTTACCCTTTTTGTCGCGGGGGCGCTGCCGGGTGAGCGGGCGCTTGTGCGTGTGGAACATTTGAAGAAACAGTATGGGTATGCTGGTTTAGTCGAACTGTTGGCAGTGAGTCCAGATCGCGTGGTTCCCGACTGTGTGATTTATGATGAGTGCGGCGGCTGTCAGCTGCAGCATTTGAGTTATGAGGCGCAGCTGCGCGTGAAGCGGCAGCAGGTAGTTGATAATTTGGTGCGGATTGGGAAGTTGGCGGTGGCGGGTGAGCCTGGTGATAATCAAGGTCAAGGAATCATCGTTCATCCTACGTTGGGGATGGGCGATCCGTGGAGATATCGGAACAAGGCTCAGGTTCCTTTTGGGGAAGAGCGGGGCGGCCTCATCGGCGGATTCTATGCACAGGGCAGTCATCGCATCATTGATATGGAAGAGTGCTTGATTCAACATGAGGCGAACGACGAGGTCGTTGCACGTGTGAAAGAGATCGGTTCGCGCTTAGGAATTCGCGCTTATAGTGAAGAGACGGGATCTGGGCTGCTGCGCCATGTCGTCGTCAAAGTCGGCTTCCGCACGGGCGAGGTCATGGTTGTTCTGGTCACCAATGGCTCTGAAATTCCGCGTGCGGATGAGTGGATTGCTGGCATTCGCGAGGCTCTGCCTGCGGTGAAGAGCATTTGTCATAACATTAATGTGAGACAGACCAATGTTATTTTTGGGGATGAAACTCGCGTCCTGTGGGGCAGCGAGGTCATCTATGACTATATCGGCGAAGTGAAATTTGCCATTTCCGCACGATCCTTCTTTCAAGTGAACCCCGTCCAGACGGAAGTCTTGTACGGGAAGGCACTGGAGTACGCCGCTTTGACAGGCGGCGAAACGGTTGTCGATGCCTATTGCGGCATCGGCACGATCTCCCTGTTCCTGGCGCAGCGCGCGGGACAGGTGTACGGCGTCGAGATCGTCGAAGAGGCGATCTCGGATGCACGTAAGAATGCCGAGTTAAACGGCATGACGAACGTGCACTTCGAGGCAGGACCCGCCGAGGTCGTCCTGCCGGAGTGGACACGTCAGGGCGTTCGGCCTGACGTGATCGTGGTCGACCCGCCGCGCAAGGGCTGCGACCCAGCGCTGCTGGCGACCATCCTCGAGCTGCGGCCGCAGCGCGTGGTGTACGTGTCGTGCAGCGCATCGACACTCGCGCGCGACCTGCGCGTGCTGGTCGATGGCGGGTACGGCGTCGCGGAGGTGACGCCGGTGGATATGTTCCCGCATACGGTGCATGTGGAGGCGGTAGTGTCAATACATCGTGTTGACAAATAATCGGGAACGCCTAAACCAAATGTTTTAAATTTCTATATGGAAAGATTACGTAAGCTTTATTTGTCTCGACACTTGTGAAGAATTCATTAATAGTGGACTAAAGGGAGTTCAAATCTCCTCGCCTCTACTAGGAAAACCCCGATCTGACACGGTCGGGGTTTGTTTCGTCTGTAAATTGCAGACATCTAGTAGTCATCGGAATATAAGTGGTATAATTACTAGTATTTCTTGATGAGATGTCTATCGACAACAATGTTGCGAGACTTAGTAATGATTGATTGTTTAATATTGAGATTTCTAGTTGAGAGATGTATCAAGAGCACTCTTTTTTAATTTTAACCCAAGCAGGGAACGAATATGATTCGTTAAGCTAGAAGTGGTAAGCATCAAAATAGAACGCAAAAGGTCTTAATTTTGATTTAACAGGGAAAAAGTCGAGGATGTCGAATTATAATATATATTCTGTATGACATGAAATTAGTCATGAAAGGAACTACTTATGAATCGCTCCCACTATTTTAATTTTATAGAAGAAAAATTAAATGTTCTCGCATATAGAATTACTGCTAAAGGAAAATTAAACTTACTAGACTTGCATGTACACTCAGAAGATTTTTATCTAAGTCTACTAAATTTATTATTTGGATGGCAGCTTGAGAACTTAAATGCATTTAAACAAAATGTAGAAGGAATAGACTTAATAGATAATTTGAACAAGGTAATAGTTCAAGTTTCCGCGACTTCAACCAAACAGAAGATTGAAGGCTCTTTGAGTAAAAAGATTTTTGGGAAGTATTCTACATATACTTTTAAATTCATATCTATTGCAAAAGATGCTTCCGACTTAAGAGTTAAAATATTTAAGAATCCTTATGGGATTCAGTTTACTCCTAATGATGATATTTTGGACATAAATGTAATTTTGAGGAGAGTATCATCATTAGTGATAGATGATCAAAAGAAATTATATGAATTCATTAAAAAAGAATTAGGTAGAGAATTAGATATAGTTAAATTAGATTCCAATTTGGCTAGTATAATAAATATATTATCTAAAGAGAATCTTGTTAATATTGATAATGATAATCAAGCAAACAGCTTTGAAATTGAAAATAAGATAATATTTAATGAGCTTAATGCTTCGAGAATGGTTATTGAGGATTATAAAATTCATTATGGTAAGCTAGATAAAAAGTATAGCGAATTTGATAAATTAGGTGCGAATAAAAGTTATGCTGTTTTACAAGCTATTCGTAAACAATATATAAAAATATGTAGTGAACCGACTGTTGGTAGCTCGGACAGAATTTTTTTTATGATTATTGAAGAGGTTAAAGACTTGATCAATAACAGTAAGAATTATGTTGAAATACCAATTGAAGAATTAGATGTTTGCGTAAATATTATTGTTGTGGATGCATTTATTCGTTGTAAAATATTTAAAAATCCGGAGGGCTATGAATATGCTATTACCAGATAATATACATCCAGAGCATAGTATATTTTATAATGGCTCATTAGTTTTAATAGAATTACAAAAGAAGCCTGTGCAAGTGATAATGGATTTATTTCAAAATGTAAAGGCAGAGCATAGCATGTCATTTTCAATTTTCATTTTGTGTCTAGACTGGCTTTATTTAATTGATGTAGCAGAGTTAAATGACGTAGGGGAGGTTAAATTATGTTCTTAAAATCCTTGAAGATAAGTAGTGGGGACGAAATCATTCGAGAAATTATTTTTCGAAAAGGAATTAATTTAATTGTTGATGAAACCCCTACTGCGGATGACCAAAGTACAGGGAATAATGTTGGTAAAACGACAGTGTTAAAATTAATAGATTTTTGTTTAGGAGGCACGCCTTCAAATATTTATTCTGATACTGAGTCGAAACGTGAAATATATACTTTGGTTAAAAATTTTTTAGTTAGTAATGAAGTGCTAGTTACACTGGTGCTTAAACGCAATTTAGATGATGAAAGTTCTCCCGAAATAACGATCGAAAGAAATTTTTTAAGTAGAAAAAAGATAATTCGTAGAATTAATGGAACGAGTTTTACTGAGGAAGAGTTTGAGCCTAAACTATGGGAATTAATCCTTCCAGATTATTCTTTAGGGAAACCTTCATTTAGACAAGTTATTTCACACAATATGCGTTATAAAGACCAAAATATAAACAATACATTAAAAACTTTAGATAGATTTACAACTGATGCAGAATATGAAACACTTTATTTATTTTTGCTTGGTTGCTCTTTTAAAGAGGGCGAAACCAAACAAGAAATACTTTCTAAACTTAAACAAGAGAATTCTTATAGGACAAGGTTAGAAAAAAATCAAACTAAAACAGCGTATGAAGTTGCACTATCGTTGATAGAGGACGAAATAGACGAACTCAATAAGCGCAAATCCAACTTCAATATAAATGAAAATTTCGAGAGAGATTTAGATAGACTTAATGATATAAAATATCAAATAAATAAATCAAGTTCAGTTGTAAGTAACTTAAGTCTTCGTAAGGATTTAATTATTGAAACAGAAGAAGATCTCAACTCAAATTTTTCAACTATTGATTTACCTCAGCTTAGATTAATTTATTCACAGGCAACTAAACATATAAGTGGAATTCAAAAATCTTTTGAAGATCTTGTTGAATATCACAATAAAATGATTACCGAAAAGAAACGGTTTATCTCCAGTGAGCTACCAACTTTGAAAGCAAAGATTTCAAGTGAGAGTGATAAATTAAGGAAATTATTAGATGACGAGAAGACTATATCGGAGATCGTTTCTAAAAGTGATTCATTCGCAGACTTAGAAATATTAATCCTAGAACTTAACGAGAAATTCAGAAAAAAAGGGGAATATGAAAATATCATTTCTCAATTGAATGAAGTTGAGTCTAATATAGATTTTTATGATACTCAATTAAAGGAAATTGATGATGTGCTGTTTTCAGATGAATTTGAGCAAACAGTAAAAAATCAGATGTTCAAGTTTAATAAGTACTTTGCAGCGGTATCCAATAAACTGTATGGTGAGAGTTATGTTTTAAAATATGACAAGGTAATAAATAAGAATAAACAACTCTTATATAAATTTAGTTCATTTAATGCAAACTTAAGTTCTGGAAAAAAACAGGGAGAAATACTATGTTTTGATATTGCCTATACACTTTTTGCTGATGCAGAAAATATTCCATGCCTACATTTTCTTCTAAATGATAAAAAAGAGCTAATGCATGATAATCAACTTGTAAGATTAGCAGAGTTTTTAAGTGATAAGAATGTTCAGTTCGTAGCTTCAATACTAAAAGATAAACTTCCAGATGAATTAAAAAACGAAGATTATTATGTCATCAAACTCTCACAAGAGGAAAAACTCTTTAAAATTGAAGGTAACCATTCTAGATGATATTGCGAGAATTTACATTCTCTAGGATACGTAAATGTTTGTTGTCATTACATATTCGTCACACGTTGAGTGCTGTGTGTCGGTAGTGAGAATGCATTGATTTAACGCCACATTTACCTAATACGAGAGGTTCAAGCAGACAGCGTGCTTGGACTTTTCTTTTGTCCATTAGAATTTATTTTATGGTAGATATTTGAAACGATTGGTGCGATAGTATCGTAATATCATTAAAGGGGGAGGTTTAATGTTTGACTGGATTCAAAAATTTGTTAGTAGGCTTATGTTCTTTGGTTTTACTTTTTTCTTGCTGTATATACTTAGTTTTTGGATAGGAATGAAGTTAGTAGAGCCCTTTTTTAGTGGGAACTTGCAGCATCCTATCAGAAATTTATTTTATGGTTGTATAGTCGGTTCATGTTTGTCGTTTGTGATAACGGCGGTAATACATCTAGTTTATAAAAAACTCTTTAAAAGTGTAGATTTTAGTAGTTGGTTCAGAGGGATTAACTTAATTTTCTTATACCTATCAGGTTTGGCTACTGCTATTGTATCGATGAAAGCACTACTTATGAATCAGAGTCTTGTAACGGGGCAAGAGGTTATTTTCAACGATCAGTTTAGTTTATTAGGTATGGTCTTCTTTATTGCATTGTTCAATTATAATATGTATAACTCATTTGTGCTTTCTAAAGAGATAAGCACTATAGATTGGATTCGCAATCGCTTCAGGGGCATTAGAGATATGTAAGACTTAAAGAAATATATTCTTTTTTAGAAATATACTGAGTACGGTAGGTGAAACTAATATGTCAAAGACGCTAGCACTAGTTGTAGGGGTTAGTAATTATTATGACTCACAAACACCCAATCTTCCTTTTTGTATGAATGATGTTGTTGAAGTAAGGGAATCATTGGTCAATGGTTTGAATATAGCAAATGAAGACATTATCTCGCTTGGTGAATCAGCTGATGTAACGACTATGGACTTTATAGAAGCCTTAAAAAAAATGTCGAACTTAACAAGTAAAGAGGACAATCTAATTTTCTATTTTTCTGGGCATGGTGGCGGAAAAAGTGGCAATCAACATTGTCTCGCATTTACTGATGGAGCAATAAGTACACAGGCAATTATTCAGTTCCTCGAGAATGTTTCAGCTAAGGGAAAGGCGATTTTTTTAGACTGTTGCTTTTCAGGAAACTACTCTGTGGATGGTGCGTCATCTCATAATATTAATAATACTATAGATGATTTTGCAGGCAAGGGGTATGCGGTTCTCTCTTCTAGTAACTCAATTCAATCATCCTACAAACATCCTGATAAATCTACAAGCGTTTTTACGAGTTTTCTTTGTGATGCGTTTCGAGATAAACTGATAGTTAAGCAAGGGACGGTTTCATTGAACGACATACAGAAACTAGTTTGCCTATATTCACAAGTCTGGAGCTATAGAAATCCAGTTAAACAACAGCAACCTATTTTTAGAGCAAATATGGGTGGGACAATACGTTTTAAAGTACATGACTATGTGCCGTATCAACCAAACAAAATTTATGAAGAATGTGACGATTATATTATCTATGATGTCAAGCCTAGTCATAGTGGAGTTACAAAGCGATATTCAGTTGAAGTTATCTTGAAATCTCCTATATCCCTTGATGAGATAAGTAAAGTGTCGTTAGAAGTAACCAAAAAAATCAGAAGAGCAGAAGTCTATAATAATGCCGATACGCAACTATTATTATCAGAAAAAATGGCTAATATTATCTGGATTTATTTTGGACGCGATGATAGTGACATGATTAGAAAGACATATCTATGTATTACAACATGGGTTGATGATACTCAAAATAAGGATTGGTGGTATAGGGTAAATAGCGAGGATACCTTTATTATTAAAAACGTCCATTTTAAACTACTCCCATATTACGAGTCTCTAAGGAGCTTAAACCAAGAAAATATGGGTAGCCGAGAAAGAGTAATACTCGAGACAAGGGAAATGTTGGCGATTCTAATAACTCTCGCTGAGAGAATAATCTATCAGTTCAATGAGTATAAGAATGAGATTCTGTCAGAACAAGAACTAGTAGACGCTTTAGAGAGCTTTATATCAGAAGTAGATCGATATTATTTCAAAAGCACAGATTTCGCTATCCCACCAGAAGATATTAAAAATTGGAGTGAAGCTTGTTCATTATTATTTGGAACAATACACGACCTATCCTTATATTATAATAAGAAATATTTATCCCAGAGAACCACTGCTAATAGAAAAGCATGCATGGAAATGACTATTAGTCAATACTTTTCTGATGTAGAAAGTGTTCGTAAACTAGAAATAGATTTATAATGAGAAATCGTGAAAACTAATGTAATATGCTCCAAACTTGTTTCTTGGGAGTTTTATTATATGACCGTTGTTCCTCACATCTCTAATGGGAACGCGAATCTTATCGCAATTCGCTGGTCGCTCTTGAGTGGACGATACGCAATTGGTGATGCTTCCGTTCATCTCCAGACAGCATTGCGATCTTGCTCTCGAATATAGCAGTGCGGCAACGTCAACTGAGTGGCAGCAGGAATTCATCGAAGAAATTCAGAACTTACGGTCGGTAAGGCATGTTCTTATCGAATAATTGAGAGCATCGCAAAATTTTGAGCTTGTATCATGAGAATGTAACTGCACCGAAAACAGCTATTGAATAAGCTTTCCTTCTACGGTAAGATCAACGAACTTTACCTTGGGAGGGGATATTATTGAGACAACTTCAACTGCCTGTATGGGCTAAGCCATCGTTTGATGAACGTTTCAATGAGTTAGCTAAAATGGCTGGTAGATTGCCAGCAGTCGAACCATTGCGACAGAAGCAGGTTGAACTAGAGGGACAGTTAAAGCAGGAATTGGCTCCACGACTTTACCAGCATCTTCTTAACTGGGAGGAAACGTTGAATTATCGTAATGCCCTTGAAAAAGAATGGATGTATTTAGCAGGAATAAAAGATGGAATGAAATGTCTTAAGGGGATTCAGGATTTTACATCAGATTGAAAATAAATAAAGAGCGGAGATTAAGCATGGTGCTTAATCTCCGCTCTCTATTTATTTTCAGGATCTAAGTTTATCATATTCGATTTCAATTAATTGAAAGAAAGAAGATGGCTTAATATTTAGCCCATCACATAGTTCAAATATCTTGCTGACAGAAGGCTCGTTTCTGCCGACTTCAATCATGGATATGTAGGAGCGATCTACCTCGCATTTTCCAGCTAAGTCCTCTTGACTTAAGCCCTGTTTTATTCGTATAGCTTTTAAGGTTTTACCGATAACTTGTTTGATAGTTTGCTCATTATGGTTCAAAGGAAAAGACTCCTTTTAATAACCATTATGCGTATGTTATAATAACAACCAACAGATAAAGTATTCAACAAAAAGGCAATAATTAACATTATCTGTTTTATTTTTTTGATGAGTTCACTCTATTTTAGAGGGATTCAAACTGCTATTGAAAATGGCAGTTTGTCACAAACTTATTGTCTACTGTTATATGTGGTGGTGAAATTATACAAAGAAATAATTGAAAAAAAAGATCATGTGTTCCTGTAATCTAAAAGCTTATTAGGGTATTGAGATTAGTTTTATATCTCGTCTACTAGATTTTATTTTTAAGACCTTAAATCCCACCTTAGATTAGGTTTAAGAGGGAGAACTAAAAAGCCCTGAAATAATAGGAACGAGAATCATGTTGAACAAAAAGCTAACTTTTGCCAGTGCAGTCACCTAGATAAATTCACCTCCAAGCAGAAGGAAGCTCAATTTAATCATACATATGGAGGTTTACGTTCATGAAGGCAATCAGAATGCGTGTATTAGCCCTAGCAGGCGCAGTAGTATTAAGTAATTCTTTGTTATCAGGTGGGGTAGTCGAGGCGAAGTCGAGCGATGTGAGTATTCTGGCAGCCAATTCAGCCAAAGCCGCGTACCAGAAGGTCAAAGTAACTATTAATGGGGTAGACATGATTTTCAAGCAACAAGATGCCTTACTAATCAACGGAGCCACAATGGTTCCCATGCGAGAAATCTTTGAGAAACTCGGAGCTGAAATAGGTTGGAATCCGCAGACTCAAACAGTTACCGCAACCAAGG
The DNA here is from genome assembly GCF_052115445.1 of Paenibacillus sp. 2RAB27. Lineage (NCBI taxonomy): Bacteria > Bacillati > Bacillota > Bacilli > Caryophanales > Paenibacillaceae > Paenibacillus > Paenibacillus sp. 2RAB27. Next base: position 47,830 of record NZ_JBFRGR010000018.1, on the reverse strand, counting down.
ATTCGACTGTAATCGTCTTGCAGATTGGTGCTAAGACAGCAACAGTCAACGGTAAGACGGTTCAACTAGCCAAGGAAGCCACAGTCATTAATAACGCAACTCTCGTCCCTCTCCGCTTCGTCTCCGAAGCTCTTGGAGCAACAATTAAATGGGATGCTGCAACAGGAACCGCTCTTATCGAGAGTCGATCTCAAGCTGCACTACTTCAAATACTCAAAGATCGAAATGAGTATTTTAAAGGAAAGTATTCTAAACTAAGTATTGACGACCATACAATGAAAGTTGATTACTATGGGGTATTTGGTGATGGTTATTATGGACTTTATGTTCAATTGACTGAAGCTCAAGACCTCGGTGCTTTAATGGAATTACTAAAATCAGATGATTCAACTGTGCATCGCTTAACTAAACAAATTGCATATGATATTCATGATAAATTTGGAGAAGACTTATTTCTCATTTTTATACAAACAAAAGTAAACGTTGTTCCTCAACTTGCTGGAAGTCCTGTAGCTCCATTCAACCCCCAAGATTACGATATTGTGAGGGTGTTGCCGGATGGCTCATCTGATTTGATAAATAATCTTTTTGTAAATCGTTATGATTTTATTAATCGAAGGGTTGATAGTATCTTGGTGCATGCCCCTGATGGTGCTGATCCGGGTATTTTTTTTCGTGAGTCATTAGACGAAGATATCAATATGAGAAAATAATAGAATAAATAAAAAGCTATAAGTATATCCACTTCTTCGGCGAGCATTGCCAATATGATTATGGTGTAGCTTCCAGACAGATATATGAACCAAAATCTGGAAGCTACACCATGGTATTCGTCAATTGTAAAGAGGTATCATTTGAAGCCTACAAGATTAATTGTAATAACTTCTTTAAGCTTCGTGACATTGCGTCGGTTGTGAATGGAACGAGAAACAGTTTTAAGTGAAGTGTGCAATTGGGGGTACAGTTCTTTGGGATCAAGCTTCTTCAACGGTAACTATCGTAGCCGAGTTCAATAAATAACATCAACTGAACGGATAGAGCTAGAGATATATATTCTTCTAGCTCTATTTTTTTCTCTATCCGCTTCTATCGTCCATTGCTTTTAAACACTCACCTAGGGGGCTATCGACTACGCAGATATGAATAAGTGTCGCAAAGTGTTGAGTTGATTATGATGTGGTGGTAATCTTATACAAGATAATAATAACTATTTAGTAAGAACGTATGTTCCCATTGGGGGATTTTTTTTTGAAATTATCGAGTTTGGGCTTATATATCATCTGTTAGATTTAATCTTCAAGACATAAAATGACAACTACTATTGATTTCTTAATCAGGATGGTATTTCGATCAGAAGACGCATATGGAGTCTTGTGATTATTATTTTGGACAATCTAGTAAGCTAGTAGTACAACATGAAATTAACAAAAGGGGATGTTGAACTTGAAAAGCAAACTATTAAAAGTCACAACGGCTATCGCTTTATCTCTAACCCTTCTGTCTTCAGGGGTAGTACCTTCTCTAGTCAGTAAAGTATCCGCAGCATCGGTCAAGATTGATGGTTACACCTATCAGCAAGAAGCGGTAGATATTATGAATGAGCTTAACACTATCAGGAAGGCTTCTGGATTAACAGCCGATATCAAGCTAGATCCAGTTTTAACTCAAGCGGCTCAAGGACATGCTACTTATTTAAGTTCTAATAACTTAAATTCGCATGTTCAGGATAAAACAAAACCCAACTTCACTGGTGTAGAGATGGAAGATAGGCTCGATGCTATAGGAGGTAAGAACTTCATTAATACTTTTGGAGCTAATTACTATGCCGAAGGTGTCACAAGTCAAGGGGCAAATTTAGCAGCAGAAAGTCTTCTAAGCGCACCATATCATAGATTTCCAATGGTAGATCCTAACCTATACACAGTTGGAGTAGGGGTATCAGGTAAGAAAGTAGTTTTTATGTATGCCCTTAAACGTGGTGTTAACCCTGTATCGGAGGGTAAAGATATTTTATATCCTTTCGATGGTCAAAAGGATATAAATATCTCCATGTTAGCGGAAGAGAGTCCAGATCCTCTAAAGKGTACTGGTTTGACCTTTCTAACTGCAGGTTATCTAGTAACAGCAACATTAGCAAATACATCGAGTCTTTCAACAGTTCCTGCAAGTATGACCGATAGTAAGGGTAACAAAGTAGATGTAATTGTGAAGAAAGAGCTTGATGAGGGAACTGAACTGAGAACAGGGTATTCTTCTTGGATTATTATCCCTAAGAAACCTTTAGCTTACAACACAAATTATAATATGAATGTCAACGGTGTAAAATGGTCTTTCACAACAAAAGCTAGTGCTACTGATACTGGTAATACAGGTGGAGGCACTAACAATGGCGGAAGCACTGGTGGTGGAACAACTACCACCCCACCAACTTCAGATGGTACTGACAAAATCTATATCAGCAAGACCACTCAAGCCAGTAAGAGTGAGTTACTTGCTAAGCCACTTGATCCTTCGAAGAAGTTCACTACTTCTAGTGTAGGTATCCGAATTAACGGTGATTATGTAACACTGAACCCTACAGCTAAGGTAATCGACGGATCAACTTACATCCCTCTCAGAGGGGTATTCGAGAAGTTAGGCTCAAAGGTTGGTTGGTTCCAACCACTTCAAGAAATTACAATCGAGCATAATGGTAAAGTTGTAGAGTTACGTGTAGGTTCGACAACTGCTTATGTCGATCATGTTAAGATTACATTAGCTAAAGCTCCATTTATCGAGAACGGTTCAACCTTCATCCCATTGCGTTTCGTGAGCGAGGCTATTGGGGGTACAGTTCTTTGGGATCAAGCTTCCTCAACAGTAACTATCGTAGCCGAGTTTAACAAATAATAATATTAACTGTGGTTTACAATATTGAGAGCTAGGGGATAATCTCCTAGCACTTGTATTTTTTAAGACCTACATAACGCTGTGCCTATATTCTGGTCTTGTACATGACAAGTATATAAATATATAGTTCGGTATATCAGGAGTTCGGCTCCCGAGCTGGGCTAAGACCATATGAGACGCTTATCCTAATACGGATAGGCGTCTTTTTACTGTTGCAAGGGTATTGATAGGACGCTCTCCGTTTATCTTCGTTGTTACAGAACAGTAGAGTTCAGTAACAATCTCCGCTGCAGTAATTATTTATCGAGAATTTTACAGAGCTAATAGATAAGGAAGTGCAGAGAAGAAAATGTCAATGCAGCAGATGAAGGCACATGGAGTTGTAGGAGCCCAGAGTATTCACATCCAAAGAAGACTTGACCTTAAAATTCATCCAGTTGGACTGCGATTCTTTCCACATCGGTAGGAATTTATGATATCCAACAACTTTATTGGTGAGTTAGTTGCCGCCCACAGACATAAGTTTTATACTCCTGTTATTCCTTCCGCTAGGCGCTAATAACGCACTGTTGTATACGAGTGGATGGTATGCATGAGGGGTTTAATGGTTAGTATAAACTAAATTTAGAGAGGTTGATTAACGTGGAGAATTACACTCAAAGCGAGAAATTGGCTATAGACATGTTGAGTGCTATAGGCGTTGGCGGTGCTAGTATTGCGACACTTTGGAATGGACCATTATTTAAAACCGAAGCTTCTTCTCAACAACATTATTTTGTCGATCTAGATTTCGACGATCAAGATGTTGTTGATGTTTTATTTCAACAGGGGATGCTTGTTTATTATGTACTCCCATATGTATCAACTTTGGATGGGTCAGAGACAACTAGTTTCCTTGTTGTACCGAAAGACATTGGACAGGCAATTATAGGGAATGATACTAGTTTTACTCCTCGACAGCGTGCTAAGGCAGTTAGGGACTATTACAAATATCAGTGCAGACTTGCTGGTGAGGGTATCCTCTATGCGTATGTTGTTAATCATACGAGGGATTTTAGTGAATACGGTACAATCGCAGTAAGGTCTAAAGGTGATGGTCTCATTCGAGTAGGTTAATTGTCGATATTCGTGAACAAGCATCGTTTGTCCGGCTAAAGCCAGATGCTTGTCCACGGTATGGCTATAATAAGCATATTTTCAACACCTTATTTTCCTTGCGCCAATAATTCGTGTTCTGCCTATACATTGAGCAGGAAATTCGCATTTGTTTAGGGTATACGGGATTTTCGGCTTATCACCATCTGCTGTAGTCGATTTCTGAAACCTGATCTAGCAGTGTTGTAGGAATAACAAAGTTGATCCAGAGGTATTCGTCCTGAAACCGTCCGATAGCGGCGGATGAAACATGCACACGTTTTAGATAAATCTTTGTCCATCCCTTATCAACGAGCCTGCTGTAAACATCATTATCGTATCCGCTGAGAGCGATTGTCCCTTGATGGGTAAGAAGGACATTCACAAGTCGTTCGTGATCATCCCTTGTCCAGTTGACGTTGTAATGATCATCAAGATGCATTTGGTCAGGCACGTAAGGAGGATCGAGATAGATGAAACTCTTGCTCCAGTCTCGTCGCTCCTGAAGCCAGCTAAAGACGTCCCTATTAGTAACCTCTACTCCTAGCATCGTCGTTAAGAACTTGTCTAGCTCTCGGACTCTTCTAAAGTAGGATCGCATTCGGTTAGGGGTGAGGCTTGAACGATCATAGCTTCCCTGTGTCGCCGCTCTACTCTGTTGATTGATAACGTAGGCGCAAGCAGCCGCCGTAATCACATCATACCCTTCATCCCCAATACGACTGCTTTCACGTAGTTGCTTCACCCACTGATATCGTTCCTCACTCACTCCCCATTCGTCGAGTGTCGTCATGAGATTGTAGAGCAGCGTCGGTTGGGTTAGACAGGTAAACAGTGCGGCAAGTCCCTCGTCGATATCGTTGTAAACTCGTTTTTGAAGATTTGAATGGGGTAGATTGATCAGCATACGAGCTCCGCCACCGCAGAGCTCGTAATACGCATTGAGGTGGTAGCCGTGAATGGCGTAATCAATAATAGGAACGATATTATCTACTAGCTGTGCCTTACCGCCTATATATGATATAATGCTCCGTCTATGCCMACTGTTGGGGTATACATTATGCTTCTTTGAACGAGAACTAGACTGCATCGCTCATTTGCACCTCTAGGCCGTCCACTTTCAAGAGGTAGAACCTTTTTACTTCTTTGGAATTGATATTTGGACGGATCGCTTCTTGTAGGCGGTTCTGACTGCTTTTCTTTATGAGTTTCCCCATCTTAGCCCAAGTACGCACGATCTCTTGGAGACGCTTTGCGTTCTGATGGTTGTTTTCAAGACCTAGTATTTCGTATAACGTTTCAGTGGTAACGCCTGCAACGTATGCGCCATATTTATTTCGGTAAGAGTCAGTATCGAGAATGATCCCTGGACTGCTGTTTTTATATTCATCACTTGTCACTGTGGGGTACGATTCAATTTCATTTAGGATACTTTCTGCTACAAGCTCAAAGAGTTCGAGGCTCTCAGAGCTGTCGGCTCCCTCACCGTTAATGGCTTGCAGGAGATCTGGAACCTCACGGAATATCCCCTTTATCTTCAACATTTTGATGTAATCCACGACCTTCATAAAGTCTGCTCTCTCCATAACGCCAAAAACGTTAAGATCATGTAGGAACTCTTCAAAACGATCCCTGAGTTCGATAACGAGAAAACAGCATGAAGCACCGCCTGCAAGCCTAGTTGTGAAGCTGGCGGCATAAGTAGCGTGAGAATACGCTGGGTGCTTACCATATAGCAACTCGATATTCCAAAGTTCAGCGACAGGATTCTTTGGTGCTTCAGGACTTTCTATTACCTCAAGGTATGACTTCTTCATTGGTAGGGTCATTATCATAGGCTTAGACATTTTTGTATTCCCCGCTTTCAATAATCTTGTAGGTGCATCTGTTCCTTGCTGGGACAGAGCTTATGTACTGATTGTAACAGATACTATTTGCCTTGAACAGCCTTTAGTGTCGAGAAGGGGTACTACTGGTTAGAGGTGGTTATAAAATGCTGGATATGCCTGTGGACTGGCGTCGATAACCTCTGAAACCAGTGAGAACCAGTAAATACCCCTGAGTTTTATAGTTCCCGACCACAGCTTAAAATAGTGCTTTCAAACCTTCTCCACTGGTCTTAGCTGATTCCCCCAGCGTGGGGAAAAATCTGTTGGGTAGCATCCAGCACCAGCTAACTATTATGATTTCTCGCTGAGATGACTCGTTTTGGTTAGTTGTTCTTAAAATACTTTTAAATTCTTCTCTTTCTATCTCGACATGCTCTCCACTTTACCATTCAAATCTTGATACTCCTAATACCAGTAGCGTTACATTCTTATAACTGGAGGGGTATCAATGTATGATATCGAGAAGGAGTTAAAAATCTTCCCTTGGCTTGTGCCAACAGAGAAAATGTCAGTATTGCAGGAACTGCTCGGTAAGGCGATAACAGTTGATGAGTGGACGAAAGTAACGGAGGTTAGAGGCAGGCGTTACATTTTTCTTGCTTGCAATTCCACTACGATTGTCTCTTTTCCATCGGACTATCCTTATGAAATTGGTTCGGGGTACGTGAAGGTGCGAAAGGCTCAGGACGATGAGTGGATCTCGGTTTATGAGGATCAATATTTTTATCTGTTGACTGTCCCTGAGGGTGTTGATATCCGTACGGAGGATCGCCGTTATAAAAGCGGTTATGGATATATTCGTCTTAAAGGAGATCGTCTTAACGACATCAAGCCCATCGTTCTAACACACAGGCTAATTATGCTATGTTTATTTGTAGAAGGTGCGAACGTATTGCTAACACTGGGCAAGGGTCGCAAGCATTTCATTCGCAGTTTGCAAGGGAATAAACGTTGTAGTTCTCCCAATTGTCTCAGTATTAAAGCTCAACGCAACTTTGAAAATTGGTATATTAGGCGGTATTGCAATAACAGTCGTAAGAATGGGCAACTGGATGTGTTTAACGTTATGTTGGAATCTAATCGATTACTGAATTGGGAAGAGGCGTTGGACTTTTGCATGGATTGTCAGTGACTATAACCTCTTTGTGATTGGGGTTTTTGAATAATCGTCTTTAGCAGGAATGCGCCTTTCCCACCGTTGGAGTGGGGGCGCATTTTCTATTTAATCGTAAGGGGATTGTTCGATATGCGGGTAAAAGTCTAACTTACCATTTCGATCCTTGTAAGTAGGCCGATTGTTTGGAATATTATCCGCTTTTTCCGGTCTTATTCAAAGGGGTACTACTCGGCTGTATGAGACGTTGTCGTCGTTATCAGACATTTCAAGGTTGGTACTGTCCGATTATGCAGCTTACTGTGCCAGATGAACATCAGTTTGTTTAAGGCTAGACGTAGTCAGTTATTGCCGACTCTCTCTGTTCAACGAAGCTTTGCTTCTTGTGTGATTGGGTAGTATTTTTTGCTCGACAATTTGAAGCCTCTTATGGTTGATTATGCATCAAAGTACTGCTGAGTTGCTTATGTAGTGATGATAGTTCGTTACGGTTCCTCGGAGCAGTCTCCGCTCAGGTCACTCATATTCTAGCTTATTAAACGGGACTACGCGCCGTTTATCCTGAGAATAGGGTTATTTATATGTATTGTGCGGCTGTAACGCGCTGGGCTCCCGTTGTGGGTGTTTCCAGTTGGTTAGGTGGATTATCTCTGATTAAGTAGAAATCCTATGGAGCCTAGTGAAGGGTTTGATTGGAGAACACAGTCTCGTCTTGAATCATCATCTTAAGACGATGATTGCATTTTCTTTTGTCGACAAGTACGGAAGTTGATGAGTTCCTGATCGTGATGCGTGAGATGAAACTAGTATCAGTATGAATAACTCCGGCAATGTCCTCTGCGAAAAACCGGTAATTATTTGTTTTCAGTTAGCCTGGACGATCAAATCGCTTGTGGCTCTAGGGTTACGACAAAAACTAAAAGATCTTAATAGAAGTGGAGGGTGATTTCTTTAAGTATTGGGTCAGTATTTCTTTAAGTGGTTCGCTTTAGTGGCTTCAGTTTGTTTCCAGCCGGTTATTCGGATGTTATGGCGGACTTGTCGCTTTAGTTGTTGAGGGGGGGGATGACTATGCTCTTGTTTAAAGATTTAGAGTTGGAGGTTCAGGTTGTGAAAGATCGACTAGGTACGCTAGGTGAGGCTGGTGATCGGCAGCTCGATAAGCAAAGGCTTGATCTGCTTCTTCTGGTCGTAACCTTCGTGAACGGTATGACGTGGCTTTCGCATGAAAAGACGATTGTGAAGGTGCAGTTCTTTCTCAAAAATGGTTATGACTATCGGCTTGCTGCTAGACATTTTGGCGTAACGGTAAAGTCACTTCATGTCACGATCAGTTACGCCGCTACTCGGCTAAGGGGTTATATAGGTGCGAACACGCTTGAATGGATTAGGGACGGTCGAATTGAAGAGGCAGGGAGGGCATTCTCGATAGCTTCTGGTCAGGTTCAACTTAGCGATCTTCTCGTCCAGAGTGTTGTTGAAAGGATCAAGCCTAAGCAGGATGCGAGTGTTGATCTCTCCCATTGTGAATTCGAGCTAAAGTTTCTTCTCCAGTATAGCTCTCGTCTGCTGGAGCGGCGTTTAGAGGTAGCTGATCTGTCTTGTCTACAACATCTGATGTACATTTTGCTCTCAAATGACTCCAGCTTTGATTTTGAGAGGGGTATTCTACAGCGATTGCTAATGGGTGAGCTTAATCCTGAAGGAGCAATACGAGCAATAAAACGCGACTCTATATACTCGGGATAGATTTCTGGCTGCATCTGTATTAATGGCTTTCGTTTTTCGGGGCTATTTTGCGATCTAACAATGATTGTGTTGGTATTGAAAGATTTTGCTCGACTAAAAATTTTCATAGATTCACAGAGGAGGATTCTTCGATGGGTATAGAATCGTATATACGAAGCGAGATTTATAGGGTACAAGAGGAGTTGGCGAAGTACTCAGATGATGGCGTGCCTGAAAAGCTTCTAAGGCGATTGAACTTGTTGGTCGAAATCAGTTCGTTTATTCATGGGTTGGACTGGCTCACTCCAACATATCTGCGTCAGAGATACGCCACTCTTATAAACGGTATGGAGCTGGGAGATGTAGCTAGACTCCATGGGGTATCAGTTGATAGTCTTGCATCTTCTGTTAGTCTGTTAGAACACAGACTACAGTTGCTTCTCGGCGGTGTTGTGGGGTTCCTGATGTCGGGAGAGATTGAACGAGCTGGGGATGAGTTTGAACTCCGCACAGGTCGAGGTAGCCATCCGATATTTCCATCGTTTGTTCATTCGATGATCAGACCTGTGGAGCATCGTGGGGTAGATGTGGAATCTTGTGAGCTTGAAATCGAGCTCTTATCGTCTCTTGTGTTGTCCCAAGTGGAGGTGAGGATACTTTCATTGGATCGCCAGAAGCTTGAGCATCTGTTGTACATCGTAAACAACGATATACAGTATCGTACCATTCATAGTTTGCTCATGCGTTGTCTTGAAGGTGGGATCGAACCTGCTGAGACTACTGCGTTAATTGCGTATTACAACGATTCATTGCGACCTACTTTTGGGTCGAAATTCGACTAGGGGGAATATAGATGACAGATTTCAGATCTATTCTATCGGCTCTAGATTATCGGGATAAACGGGTGAATCTTGATGTACTGTGTCATGAGAATGGCTGTCATGACCTTCTTCATTGCAAAGGGTTGCAGAACAATCCGGCACTGAACTTGATCACATTTAACAATCCAAGACCAACGGTAGGCAAGATGGATGCAGGCGGTATATCTATTGACGGGTATCCGCTGGATATATTAATAGCGAAGGCACAGGCGGCATTATTGGGTAAACGTGGAGTTTTTATACCTGAAGGGTCTATTAATAAGTATCGTGAGCCGCTAATCAGTTCTTATTTGCTCGACAGCAGTGTTAGCGTAGCGTCTACAGTTACCCGTCAGGGTACGGCTTATATTTTGGTGACAAAGAGTTCTGATATTATATCGGCTGTGCATGATCGGTTGTCTACTGCGGATAAAAAGCGGGGTATGGAGCATTTTAGCACACAGTTCGCAACGACAAATGCGGAACTGCAGGCTGGCGCATTCAATGTTACTAAATTGTTTGTAGAGCAAGATGGCATTCATCTAAGCAAGCAGAAGCTTGCTGCTCGTAGTGCGAGGTATCTAATCCCTTATTATTCAGTACAAAATTATGCGAGTCGGCTTATTTCTATATTGAGCCGTTGCAAAGTATCGCTTGTTTATCGGGATGATGAGGGCGTTCACACGATTGATACTTCCCTTATTAACGAGGTAGTTGCGGCTTGGCGTGGTACTACGCCTCTTGGCGCTGAGGTTGCAAAGTGGGAAGACTGGTGTCAGCCTGCGAGCTTCGGATATCTGTCATTGCCGCGGCTCTCTAACCGTGGTGAGTTCGCATCTGTTCCTGTGGTTGGTATTGAAAAGATCATAGTTCTTAAATAATTGATAATCGGCACCCCTTTATGGTTAGTCTCCTAAAGGGGTTTTCCTTTGTTTTGGCTGTCCCTATACCTATAGGTATTGGTTGAGGGCGTATCGTCATCACTTTTCGCTATTTATAGGGGTATATCACTGCCAGAACTTATGTCAAAAAGAAATGCCCACAAACGAGGTTAAAGACAAACCTCCTAATCGATTTTATAAAGGGGTAGGTGGTTCATATGGCTTCAAAAACTTTTGGATATGCTAGGGTATCAACAGTTGAGCAAAATCTAGACAGACAATGTGACTTACTAAGGGACTATGGGGTAGCTGAGGAAGATATTTATTTGGACAAGATCTCAGGATCACAATTATCCAGACCGTCATTTAATGCTCTACAAGCGGTGCTTAGGTCTGAAGATGTTGTTATTGTAGAGAGTTTCTCAAGAATTTCGTGAAGCACTAAAGACCTTCTTGGTATTTTGTACTCTTGGAGGGATCAAGGAGTTATCTTGAGATCGATTAAGGAAGATTTTGACCTATCGAGCCCGATCGGAGAAATGGTAATAACAATTATGGCTGGGCTCTCACAATTGGAGCGAAGTATGATCCAGCTGAGAGTGAAGGAGGGCGTGGCAGCAGCACGGGCAAGAGGAAGAGTGGGTGGTCGTCCACGCACAGACCAGAAGAAACTCGACTCTGCGCTTAAGTTGTATGATGCACAGACTCACAGCATAAGTGAGATATGTTCCTTGACTTCTGTCTCATCTTCAGTGCTTTACAGGGCAATACGAGCCCGAAAAAAGGATCAGCAGTAAGCATCGTGACTTGAGTTGAGTGCCAGCTCAGAAATTAGATAATTTCGTCTTAATTGGGATCTCCGCTAAAAATAGCGAAGATCCCTTTTATATAGGCTGATTCCTGCTCGTGTTGTCAGATCTGCTTTTCTCTGATGAAGCAATAAGTGGCATAACATTGGTAGTTGGCACATGGAGTTGTGGGAATATGGCTGTTTTAGGTCTGAAAATGAAGAATTAAGGTTTTGGGTCAGGACTTCTTTATCGCTTCCGATTAGGAAGAATTGATTTTTTGTGGCTCTAAGAGCGACATTCTTGTAATCCCTTCATGGTATACCCTTCTGCTGGGGTATACAAATGCCTTTCGTCCATACTATGGTTTTTCAACAGAGATGCATTGCTTCTCTTGTCAGATAGCGTTTCAACTGCACAAAAGTCGTTTATTTGTTATGACTTAAAAAATTTAGTGAGTTGCGGAAAGACCTGCTTTATATAGGTAGCTTCTAAATTTAATTGATTGGTGGTGATACATAAGTCGGTTGGTTGTAACTTGGCTGCAGTATACAAGCACGGTGATTTCAAGTTTGGTAACGAGGTGCTTTGCCATCTTGGAGCTGATGTTAATTTGTTTCTATACCCGATTTTCTTGTGCGTTCGTTGCACTATTTCGTTTTACAACTAATATTTATGGAGGTAATAACATGCTAACAACAAATAACTTTCAATTTGATAATGTAGCTTTATATGCTCGAGCTAATAATGAGGGGGCTTTGTCCCGACAAGTGAGTCATTTAGAGGAACTTGCCGCTAGCTACGGCATGAAAGTATCGGCTGTTTACACAGATGTTGCGAGTGGCAAGATTCGTAATCGTCCTGGTCTGAGACGGTTGCTGGATAATGCTCGGAATGGTCAGCTTGATGCGATTCTAACTTTGGATATCTCTCGTTTGTTCAGGGGAAAAGAGTTTCTGCCTGATATCTACGACAAGCTCATGTCTGGCAAAATTGGGATGGTTACAGCGTCAGGTTACTTAAATCCTCCTAAGGACACTAGTTATTTAGCGTTATCGGTCATGTTTTATGAGCTCTATGTAACTGACCATGCTCGCCGAATAGCATTTAACAAAAGCCATATGATGAATCGGGGTAAGTAAGGAGTGCTGATAGCGTCAGGGAGGTCAACATCCCCCTTGGCGCTATTTTTTTCTTAGCCTGACATTTTCTTAATTATCTTGACCTAATGCTCTTTTTAGGACTGTGTCATCGTCCTTTTCCCATGTACTCAGGTGAGCGGTTAGCTCTCCAATACAATATTGGAGTGAGTATATATGGAAAATAATGTAAAAAATGTTGTTAATGGAACATACGTTTGTATTTGTGGAGGTGAACTCTATGTGGGGAAATCAGTTGAAGAGGTGACAGTCGAAGGATTGTTTGAGGGTGAATTAACTCTACAAGCGATTCTCGGCACTTGGCTAAAAAACCACTTCAAAGGAGATCAAAAATGAGCTATAATGCGACAGTCAACGATGGTTTAGGTATTCCCTCCATTGGGGGAAATGAAGTGAAAGTAGCCACTTATGTTCGTGTATCAACAGTATTTGAAGAGCAGGATTCCTCTGTTATTAATCAGGCGGAAGGTTTACTGGACTACATTCATAAAATGAATGGTTGGGTATTATATGAGCCCTATAGCGAGAGACAGTCTAGCTTCAAAAAGAGGAAAGAGTTTAAACGTTTAATCGATGATGCAATGGCAAAAAAGTTTGATGTTATCTTAGTCAAATCTTTAAGTAGGTTCGGGCGGAGTGTAGGTGAGCTCAATACGGTTGTACCCCAACTGGTTGAGAAAGGTGTTCGCTTTATTGCTCTATCTGAAGCGATTGATACGGATAATCGCGATTGGCAAAGTAAGGTAGCCATGTATTCTATGGTTTATCAAATGCAAAGCCAAACGACTTCGGAGTGGATTAGCCTAGCGGAGAAGGCTAGAGCGAATCGTGGAGAGTTTACGGGTTCATTTGCACCATATGGTTATCAGAAGGATGAAAAAAAACTTGCTATTGCTGACAATAATACGCCTGATATCGTACAACGTATCTTTGATCTATATCAGGAAGGGATACTCGGTATGCAAGCGATTGCCAATCTCCTTAATGATGAAGTGATACCTACTCCTGGTCAAATCCAGCTGCGTAAGAATGGCAGCCAATATTGGTGTCAAAGCACGGTTGAATATATTTTGACTAATGCTGTTTATGTTGGTGATCTGGTGGCACAAAAGGAGCAAACAGCTGCTTTAGGTAGCACTAAGCGGAAGAAAAAAGTTGAACAAGAGCAAGTTATCAAAGTGAATAATCACCCTCCAATTATTTCAAGAGAGCAGTATCGAGTGGTACAAGAACTGATTCATCGAAGAGGGCGCACTAAGTCCTGCGGTATGCCGAATCTCTTTACACAAGTGCTATACTGTGCAGATTGTGGTGGTGGGATGCATTGCGTTAAACGTGCTTATGGTAAAACACATTACATGTGTGGTAATTACAAATTAAGAGGGAAAGCTTTCTGTTCACGCCATTCTGTATATGAGCAAGGTCTTATCGATCTCATCTTTTGTAACCTAAGGAAGTTGATGAACGATCATGTAGATAATGATTCGTTAATCAAAGACTTGCAGAAGGAATCTGAAGGTGAAAAGAAAGCTACTTTAAGGGAAATTGGATTATTAAAGAGAGATGTTGAAAAATTTGAGAAGCGAAAGCAAGCGGCTGAAGACAAATGGCTTGATGGTGAGAGCACTAAGGAAAACTATCATCAAATGCTTGAACGTATCAGTGGCGAATTGTCTAATGCTCAACAGAAGTTAGCTGATCTGCTCAAAGAACAGGAGAGCCATAAGTCGACTTTACCTGATATCGCTAAACTTACCTCATTTGATAAGATAGATCGTGAGTTGCTTCTCATGTTGGTTAAGCGCATTGAAGTAAAGGAAGACGGAAATATTAAAATCATGTATAATTTCAAGGTCTAGCCTACCATATCGTAACGGGTGAGCGATGGTGATGAGTTTCCCATCGTTCCCCATTTTTTTTATATGTTGACTCTACTTACTCAACTCATGTGGAGTGCTGTGTGTCGCTTATCGAGAAATAGGCTATTGGAGCCACATTTACCTATCAGACGAAGCTCAGGCGTAGTTAGCGCTTGAGTTTTTTGCACACTTTATGCGTCATTACCTGCTCTACAATTAAAGGATATGAATAGTTCACAGGGGGAATTAGCACAGCTAAGAGAGCGCATCGCTAACGGAGATGAAGTCAGGCCGGAATATTCACCATTTCTTACCAAAAAAGCAGAGATACAGGTTTCTTAATACAGTTAATATTTATATGTGGTGTACTGATGTCGTTGTAAGGGAGCAGATTTGCTAGGCCACATTTATCTGTTTATTAAAACCCGATGGTTTTGAGTGTTCGGAAAACCAGCCTAGACTAGAGTGAATTTATCGGTAATGAAAATCCCCCAATTCTCAGCGGGATAACCAAGGTTACTGTAAAACTGCTGCAAAATTTGTGATGAGAAACTCAACATATAGAACAGGCAGCAATTGTTAAAGTTGTAATTCTATGCGATATAAGGTGACTGTATCAGATGCCACAAAAAAGGGGGCTTTTTTATGAAGAAACTACTTGAGATTTTTTTTGATAGTCAATTTATATTTCCATACATGCATTTGGAAGATGTTCGTGAACAGCATTCACACTACAGAAATTCAAACATTTATATGGTTATGTTAGCAAGAAAGTATCAAATATCAGATGCGCAGTGTATCAATCAACAATTAGTTGTCAACTATAAATGCTTAGAGATAAACGAGAGTTATAGAATATCGAATATTATACTATTGCCTTTCGATGTTCCAAATGGTTCCATTGAGATTAATATTAGTGATTATGGAACTGCAATTGAAATAGGGCTTACTAATTATGGGATCGAATTTATAAAGGAAAATCATGTTGATTTCTTTAACGGGTCGAACATAAATGCCAAAAAGAAGATATCAATATATGATCTAATAAGTTTGTCGAATCAAAATGAGGAAACAAGTGAGGAGTACGAAATTTTGTATATTGGGCAATCTCTCGATACTGGTGAGGGTAGAAATATCTTTGATAGATTGAGCAGTCACGAGAAGATTTTAAAGATATATAGAGATTATAATATGAAGTACAGAGATAAAGAATTGGTAATTTTTTTGCTTCATGCAAAGTCTAAGTTACATACAATTATGACCCCAGATTCAATGACCACCATTTCTTTGGGAAACTCCTACTGGCAAACTACTGATGAATTGGGAGAGAAAATAACAGATGCTACTGTTGTTAATGTGATTGAAGCCATGTTAATTTATTATTTTAAACCCCAATATAATATTAAATTAAAAAATTCTATACCTAATCTTGATTTAAAAACATACTCCGAATTAAAAAATGCAGGTGTTCATCAGATAGACGTGGGATTGAATCTTTATTTCGAAAGATCAAAAACATGTATACATTTACTTACTGATATAATTAGCGTGTATTCCAAATTAAGAATTCTACATTGCTATCTTGAAAATTTATATGATAAAAAAGATGCATCCGAGATTGAAGTGGAGGATATTGATGATGAATTATATCGGATAATTAATTTGTAATTGAATGGAGGCTAATTATATTCAAGGATAATATGAATGTTAAATCAGGCACAGGAATGCTCTTATAATTTCTATTTACTTTAAGCAAATGTCATTCCTAAGTTTTGCTCTACTCCCTGTCACCTCGTCACATGTGGAGTATAAATCTGTTAAAATGTCACAAAGTTCACTATGTAACACTTAAAACTTACAACCAAGCCGAGCGAATTTCAGGTATTTGAGCTGATATTCGCTCGGCTTTTTCTTTTTACCAAGTATGCCCCACTCAGAATCAACAGTCAGTGAACTCCTTGCCACATCTATACTTTTTTCTACTACTCTATCTAATTTTTCTTTTCGCAAATCACTTTATTTCATTATTCTTTCTGGATCTCCTACAGCGTGTCCTCTTGTTGTAGTTCAAACTTTAAGTACATTTATGATCTTGCTTTAAGAGGCGGTTTCCAGTGATCTCGATATCTGCACGTTAAACTTCTAGAGGCCACGAAGAGTTTGGCAAAGCCTAACAGAGCATATTCTAGGGGAGAAAGGGGGAATTGGAGTCACAGTTTATTTTCTATAGGGACACATATGATGAAAATGTATGGCTGTGAGAAATCCAGATTAAGATCGGGAATTGTATGAAGAGATTATTTTGTGAAATATTCCAAACTTACTAACCCCTTGAATGCAAGTTTTCTTTTTCCTTGCTAGAAATCATAAATACAAATTTTGGAAGGTGCTTTATTGGGAATGTCGAATAGTGTAGATATAAATTGTCGGATTTATTCAATGAGGGTAATTGGAGCGTGAATGGTTAGGTTGAAAGGAGATGGAAATACTGCGGCATGTAGATTATTTAGGTGATGATAGATTGCGACATAAAGTTGTCTACGATAAAGAATCGTATTCTGAATGCATTTACTGCGGTAAACAAGCGAAAACCAGAGAACATATACCGTCAAAGGTACTTCTCTCAAAATCATATCCAGACAACCTTGGAATTGTGCCATCCTGCAAAGAGTGCAACAAATCATTTTCTGGCGACGAACTCTGTTTATCACTATTGATCGAGATAAAAAAAAGAAAACATTACGGAGCAAAGTACATTTTTTCAGAGGAAGTCGAAAGTAGAATAAGATATAACAAAACGCTAGTAAAAGATATTGAAGAGGTAATCGAGAATGGAAACTTAAAAAAATTTGATGAGAAGATTTCAGCGATCGTATTTAAACTAGCTGTAGGGCACTCTGTCTATGAGCTTTCTGAAGGATATTGTATTAATAAGGGATCAATAAATTATTCTTTTGCAGACAGTTTGTCTATTGAAGAAATAGAGGAATTCTCTCTTCCGTTCGATATTAGTGGAGAGCTATTTCCAGAGATAGGCAGTAGGGTATATGACAGGGTAATAGTTCTGGATCTCGACTTGGTAGCCGTTAATAATGAAGAGCAAAAATTAAGTACCCACTTAGTATTATTAGATTGGGTTAATGTTCAAGATTCTATGTATTCCTATACAAGCTATAGATTCGGTGATGAGATCATAATTAAGATGATAATTAGTGATTTTTTTTATACCATGGTTACTTTTACGGTTTAGTAACTTGTTACTGGGAGTCTGCCATTCCTGAGCTAGTTTAGATGAGTAAAGGGAAAATGGAGAGGTGGGAATTATGAGTATAATGGCTTTTGGGGCTGATTCTCCTGCGGAGGATTGCATACTGACTCTAGATAGATTGTTTGTGTTACTAGAAGATATTGATATTAAAGTAAGCCCTTCATGCCGCTTTGCAGTTTTTCGTAGAAATTTCGAAAAATATTACAATCATGTTATGGTTGCTGGTAAGAATCCGTATGATTTTAACTTGACTGAGTTGTTGGAGGGTTTCAGAGACTATAGTGAGTTAAAGATGATATGCTCATCCGATAAATTATTAACTGAAGCAAGAATGGATATTCGATTAATACTTTCTGGCAATATACTTGATTCAATGGATAAGAATAGAACTGCAAGAGATGTTCAGTTCCAACTTTCTTTCGCGGCACATCTTGAATTAGCCGGATATAACATTAGTGTACGAGAGCCTGATTTTTTAGTGGAAAAGGATGGATTGACTTACTCGGCAGCAGCCAAACGACTTTCGGGTAAAGGGTCGATCTACAGTAATATTATTAAAGCAGAAAAACAAATAAAGCAATTTCTATACCCAGGATTGATAGTTCTCTCGATTGAAAGACTAATGGATGAAAAGGATTTTGTGTTGTATATAGAAGATAATGATTTGTCTGCAGAGATATGGGGTGTATCTCTCCTAACTATGAGCCAGGGTATTCATCTGCTTTCACATATTTTCCAATAAAAGAGTTGAGTAGCGATTCTGGGCAAGAAGTAGTAACATTTTTTAATAATTATAGTATCAAGAGCCCTAACTTTTTTTCAATTTCACAATAATTAATCATTACTTTAAGTGAGACACACTAGGAACTAAGTCGTATCTTAATTGAGCAACTACAACAAGGAGACTTCTGATAGAGATCAGGCAGTCAAAAAAGGAGATGGAAATATGTGGCCTCTAGGAGAATATGATAGATTAGTTCATGAGGTTAAAAGAAGAGAAGATGCTGATATACCAATAACATTTGGCTTACTTATTGCTGATTACCGGCAACAATTAAGTAGGGAGTATATTCTCAATTACATCGATAGGTTTAACTATAAATCTGACAGATATATCAATTTTTATTTACCAGGATACTTTGAAGAAAATTTGTATGGCTCAGCACAAGTTATTAAAATATCAGGTAAGCAGTACTATTTTAACGATGAGAAGTATATGGAGTTTTTGCTAAAACTAGAAATGGATTTTGAAATAGAATACATATATAACCCAACGTTAATATTGATGGAATATGATCGCGGAAGATTCAATAAGGCCAAAATAATCTTAATTGAATTAGATCATAACGGAGCGGATATTAAAAAAACAGGAGAATTATTCGAAAATATTTTCAAGTTAGCCAAGCAGCATGTAGACATTAATGAGCTCTCAAACGAAATGATGAGAAAAGAATTCAAGCGAGGGCTTTTTGATAGAGTCTTGAGAGTGTTGGACAATAAGCTTGTTACAGAAATTTATGATGCTTGCGGTAGAGTGAAAAATTTTAAATTATCTTAGATATATAAACATTGCTTTCAATACGGGGATTTGGTTCTTTGACTAGACAAGATGTTGTAGTTTACTGGCTTCCAGAAAGGGGAATTTGAATAGAGTACTAGATCCCCTATTTTCTGAATCAGAAAGGGAATTGCTGTCGTAGATTTGTCGAGAGGCTTAAGAATGTTTGAAAGCAGGAACATCTTGCGATTTCATACAGCACGTTTTTTCGCAGATGCAAAAGCATTTTCGTCTATTTTTCTAAGAGAGAAGTGGCTCGTCCGTGAAAAATTGGCATCGGTGAGAGATTAAATTTCGATCGCTTAGTAGGGAAACAGCTGAAGTGATATAAGAACAGGCTGACGAGGGCTTTTATGCTCTCGTTTTTATTTTGCCTAATTGCTCAGCTTCGTCGGTCGCATCATCCTGAATTGAATACGACTGTGCCACAATTGGTGGAGTAGGGGCTGTGTTTTATTGCGCTATCGTAAAGCATCAACACGGACAACAAGCCAGATTGGCACTGCAAGCTTGAGATGTATTTGATGGTGTATCAAATGTCGAGCAAAACGACGTTCGACTGGGTTCGGATGGCCGAATGCGAAAGAGCGAAGCACAGCGAATACACTGGTTCTTACGCACCATACGGGTACAAAGAGGTGAACAAGTAGTTACCCCGCCGAAGACAATACGGCGAACGTGGTCAAGCGGATCTTCAGCCTGTACCTCGAAAGGAAAATGGACCTGCAAGCGATCGTCAATGCGCTGACGGATGATGGCATCCCGCCATTGCTCAAACGCAGGAAAGGAAGAACTCCTCCCCCCACCAGCGTAGGACTTCCGCGAAGATTATTCTCACCAAATTTATTAGCTACATGATAAATGCAATATTACTTAAATTTGGAAGGATGGGTTCTTTATTTGTCGAATATCTTAATAGGCTCTAAGAACTACTTCATTAATAAAAGGGACTAATTCACAATAGGCAATTCACTTCTCACATTTAACTTAGTATTAACAAGAATATATGAATCGATTATTTAATATATTGGTAGGTAGTGAAGTTCATAGTATTGATTTTTTACTTATSGGAGTGGAAGTAGATGGGTTTAAATATAACAGAAGCAATAATGCAAGCTTACACACAATCTATATTCAAATTAATTGAAAAACCGTTAGGGAAGTTCGATTTATATAATAAAAATACTAGAATAATCTTAGATATATTAAATGGAGCAAACAATGGTAGGGGAATCATTCTCCATCAAGGTACTAATACAGCGTTATATTTAGCAATTGCACTATCGACATATAATGTGTTCCTAAAAGACGTAAATGATAGCTATTCATTTTTGAATGAGCTTAAAAAAAATGATTTGGTCATTTATGGTGATCGGAGATCGAAGTTTATTGAAATAGATACTGAAGGAAGAGTAGTAATTGAAACAATTGATAGGGGGAATTCCTGCACTACTCGTATTCCCCAGACGTTAGTCTATAAGCTGAAACGATACCACGGAAATGCGAAAACCTTAGATGGGAGAGGCATGAAAAGAGGTTCTTTATTTAGGTATAATTTTTTGGCAAGTTTGTTTAGTCTTTCACTTGATGAGTTGAAAAATACATATAAAAAATCTATTCTCGTAGTTTGTGAAAAATCTGATGCAGACAATTTTATGGAAAATTTCAAAATTAGCATTGAAAATCAGAAAACATTTAACTTCGGTGATCTATTTCCGACTGCCTATTATCCATCTTCAGGGGAACCAATATATTACTCTGGTAATTCTTCAAAACAAGATCCTGTAGTTAAATTTGTTGGTAAATTATCAACAGCCAGAGAATTAATTATAGATGATAAGAATATAACAACACTATTAGTTAACGGATTAAAATACTTTGGGAATGATTCATCAGAGTTAAGTAGCATATATAACAGAAAATCACTTCAAAACATATTAATGATGGGGGACTTATCGAAAGGAATAAACTCAATAAACTATGAAAGATATGAAAATGTTGGTGTTTACGGCTGGACAAAGAACGCAATCCTTGAAGAAATATCGGATATTAATGAGTCCGTGAGGGACTATTTCTCAGACGATAGCAAACGATTATATGCATTTGCAAACAATTTTGTTAACAACAACTTAGAAGTTTCAGAAATTGAAGATAATTTGGAAGACGGAATCTTCTTAGAATGTAAAAAGGCTTTATTTAGAATATCTAAATCTAATGCTATTAATGAAATTGAAAACTTTATTGCTAAGGGGTTTTCTTTGTTGAATCTGTTCCAAAGATCCATTTTCTCAATAGAGATTATGAACAGCCTTATTACAAAAGGGAAAATTAATGCCTTATCGCCCACTGTAATACTATCTGAACTTCATGAGGAAATACTCAAACAAGCTAATTCTCAGGTCGCTAATGATATGTCTTATGTTGTAGCTAGCCTATCGAATATGATGAATGCATTCTATTTAACTAATCCCAAGTTGGACTTCTTAAAACAAGTGTTGTCAAAGAATTCAGATTATCAGAAGCCAGTAGCAATAGTAGTCCCTAAAAATTATTACGCCCAAGTGTTTCGTGAATCATTACCTGAGTCATTGAAGGTGCTTTTTGGAAAAGTAGATTTTCTTACACCACATAAATACAATTCCGAAAAGCTTTATGATCAAGTTTATTTTGTGGGTGTCTTTGATTGGAAGACATTAGAGCCTTCTGCATTAAGTAATGCTCGAATTGTCACCATGATTATTTATAAGAATGAGATTAATCTATTCAGACAATTTAAGGCACTAAGCGAAAGTAATTTGAAAAAATTAGAAGCTATCAGTTTAATCACCCCTAAGAGTAATAATATTACGTCATTAACTAATGGGCCTATCATTTATGAAAATGATGAGTTAAATGTAGGAATTGAACTTGAAGCTTTAATGAGGAATAGCGTGGGTTCTATATCAACACTGAGGACAATTGAATCAAGTGGAAATCAAACAGCTGAAATCGTCAGAGTAGCCGCGCTTGAATCAGGCGAACGTGTCTATTTTACTAGACATTATACACCTTATGTTTTTGAGAGCGAAAAACAGATTGTTATTGAATCAGATGTCTCATCACTAAATCCTGGAGATATGATTATTTTCACTCATTACGATTCAGGTACACGAGATATTGTGGAACGGATTATCGAGAAGATGATAGAAGAAAATAAATGTGACGAGAAATTTAAAGAATGCTATCGAAGGTCTATTTACTGGAAACAGATTCTTGGGGATTATATGCATGTTCATGGACTATCCTTTAAAGATCTATCAAATAAAATGCATGAACTTGGAACTGCAAAACATGAAGTGACTCTGCGGACATGGTTAGATAAGGATAGTCCTATAGTTGGCCCGCGCGATAATGAGTCATATTATGCAGTAGCTCGCCTCACTGGTGATCAAATAATGTTGGAAGATCCAGATTCATATCATAATGCTTCTAAGGAAGTTCGATCAATGCGAATTAGAATTCTCAGATTAATAGCAGCTAGCATCATTAGGTCATATGGGAGAAATGATGCGTTATCCGATGAACTTTTTTTAAGTTTATCAGAGGATATTTCAAAGATGTCCATTCTCGTGCAAATAGAGAATATTTTAGACACAACTGATATGTCAGTCCCATCCCATTTTGCAAACAGACCCATTAATATCTAAACATGATTGGAGTATGTCAAATGGAAAATAAATCTCAACTTTTGAATGTCCGTACGGAATTAATTGAAGAATTAAAAAAAGAACTATTAGGTCCAGGGTCGGAGTATTCTATCCCGGATATGGAACATGAAATTATTACTGATTTACCTGAAATCCGATACAGTACAGGAGTGCTTTTTCCTCAAAAAAATCTTATTAATTCAGATAACAACGAACTACCCACAAAAATGAATAGATCCTCTGAGGACTTAGAAGACGAAGAGATACTTATTGATAAAGAAATTAAGAACGAAAGTTTAGAGAAAAAGAGATACTCAGGTAATGTAACCGAGGATACCGATGTAGGGACTTTAGACGAGGATATTGGTCTATCCATGCAAAACATGCCATCATCAATGGGGTTCACTTTTTTTGTAAAAGGAAATGTTGATAAATTACGTTTTAATGTTTCATTCGGAACATATAGAAACGCTAAACTTGAAGATTGTATGTTGCCTTTTAATCCTGAAGATCCTGATAATTATACAATCCCGTACAAAGTTGCGGAAATAATTAAATATTCCAAGGATAAGGGTCTATTGACTCTTAAGAGTAGGCTGACACGCAAAGACGTCAGTCAAATCAGTAAAGATGAAGGAATGGAGGATCCTTATCTTATTGACTGTTTATATCGATTAAGCAATCAATTTGAAAAAGGTTTTGTTCGAGAACCACATAATTTAATAGTCAATTTAGATCTTAATGATAAAGATGTTTATGAAAAGAGTGGTATCAATGATAAAGAAATTAAGCTGGTTATACTTAGAAAAAAACAAGTAGGCGAAATACAATCTATTACAGCCTTGTTGGTAAATACACATCAAGGAGGATATAACGGCAGAAACTCAATCATGCAGCCAATAATAGAAATATCTACCTTTGAAAACCCAGAAATGCATTTTGAAGTATATTCAAATCGAGAATATGCCAGTAATAATGATTCTGAGGAAAAGTCTCTCGAATTATTGTATAGGGATAAAAAGATCTTTGCCACGGGGCACGGTGTCTCTGTAAATTGGAATATAGACAATTTGGGACATGGAAGTATTACGACAGAGTATATGCCGACTTATGATGTCCCTCAAATGGATTTTGATATTAGTCGCAAGAAAGTTGATAGTAAA
This sequence comes from Paenibacillus sp. 2RAB27, assembly GCF_052115445.1. Lineage (NCBI taxonomy): Bacteria > Bacillati > Bacillota > Bacilli > Caryophanales > Paenibacillaceae > Paenibacillus > Paenibacillus sp. 2RAB27. The sequence goes on along the minus strand of NZ_JBFRGR010000018.1, from coordinate 23,853 downwards.
GCCTTTTCAATGAAATTTTTATCTGATTTGGACAAGTCTAATAAGAAGGACAAAATAAAGAGCATGCGCACATTAGTAGATGCGTATTCCTCATGGATATCTGATATTCAGGAAGAAAGTAAGAGACTTGACGACCGATACAAGGGTACCGCAGAGGGTCATGTTTTAGATTGTTTAGATTCCTGTAGTAGGATGTACTTTGGTTTAGACCTTCTTGAAAAGAATGAGGATGCTTATGCTTCATTCCAACTGGCTAATCGAGCTATGTTTATGCAACGAATTCATGCGACGATACAAAAAACTGACTACTACCCTGACGATATAGAATTGCAGAATACTATATCATCAATTAATTATTATGACTTTGACGATAAAGATCGGCAGTGGAGGCCATTTCAGTTAGCATTTTTGCTTATGAGTCTTCGGTCTATTGTGGAGCCAGAGTGTCCTGAGAGAGACTTGGTCGATTTAATTTGGTTTCCCACTGGTGGAGGTAAAACTGAAGCTTATCTAGGTTTGACAGCATTCACAATATTTTATCGTCGACTTACTGATCTTGAAAACGCAGGCGGAACGACAGTTATTATGCGATATACGTTAAGATTATTGGCGTCACAGCAATTTTTAAGAGCAGGCACACTAATATGTGCCTGTGAATCCATCCGTAAAGATTGTGAAAAGAGAAGAAAGTATCCATCGTACCAGTTAGGAAAGGAAAAGATAACAATTGGTTTATGGATTGGTGGCACTCATACTCCTAATAAAAATGACGATGCTAAAGTCAATTTAAATAAATTACAAGCAGCTTCTAGAAATGATTTGAGAGAATTAAAAGATAGACATAATAAATTTCAAATTTTAAAGTGTCCATGGTGCGGCACTAAACTTGTTAAAGACATAGATCCTACCACCAATAATTTAATTGGCAAGTGGGGGTACTTAATGCATAACGATAAGCGCTTTCGGATGTTCTGCTGTCAAGAGGGTTGTGAATTCGAATCTATATTACCAATTCAAGTTGTTGATGAAGAACTTTATGATACTCCACCTACATTATTGTTCGGAACGGTTGATAAATTTGCCATGTTACCGTGGAAGAACGACTCAGGAAGTTTTTTTGCGACTTCATCACTTAATAGAACACCCGAGCTGATTATCCAAGATGAACTTCATCTTATATCAGGCCCTTTAGGAACAATGATAGGCTTATACGAAACTGCCATTGATGCTCTCTGTAGTTCAAAGGGATTAAAGCCTAAAATAATAGCTTCAACTGCGACAATTAGAAGGGCAAAGGATCAAGTTTCAAGTCTCTATAATAGGGAGGTCAAGCAATTCCCTTCCCCTGGTATTGATGCGAAGGATTCGTTTTTCGCATATGAAGCAGATAAAAAGGAAAAGCCAGGCAGAATGTATGTTGGAATTATGCCTTCAGGAAAAACCAAAGCAATGATGGAAGTTCGTACTATTGCAGCGATATTGCAACGAGTACACATGATGGATCTACCGTTTGAGGTTAAGGATAAGTTCTGGACTTTATCCGTATATTTCAACAGTTTACGTGATTTAAGTAAGTGTATGACGCTGGTTGATGATGACGTGAAAGATTTCATTAGAAGGACAGCACAAAGATTCGGTAGGCGAAATACGGCGAGACCAATTGGTTCTGCAGATGAGCTTACCAGTAGAATATCAACAACCCAGCTGAATGAGACATTGGAAAAGTTAGAGCAACTTCAATATAGTAAATCTAATCAAGAAGAGAAGAAATATCCGATTAATGTCTTGCTAGCAACAAATATGATATCTGTTGGTGTAGATGTGGCTCGTCTTAATGTTATGTTGCTTGTTGGTCAACCTAAGTTGACTAGCGAATATATTCAAGCATCAAGTAGGATTGGAAGAACATATCCTGGTGTCGCATTTACATTATATGATGGAGCAAAAAGTCGTGATCGATCACACTATGAACAATTTATGGCCTATCATGAATCTTTTTATAAATATGTAGAGCCGACTGGTGTAACACCATTTTCCAAGCCAGCAAGAGATAGAGCCCTACATGCAATTATGGTGTCCTTGATGCGACATAAGTACGGATTCTCGAAAGATACTGATGCAGCTATGTTCGTAAAGGAAATGGATGGTATTAAAGAGATCGAGAATTATATATTAGATAGAATAAGAGAAATTAGCGATAGATCAGAATTTAATCTTACGAATGAAACTGACGAGATATGGAAAGAAATGAATGAGTTTTGGGATGAATGGCAACTAAAGGTTGAAGTTACCGAGGGCAAGAATTTTTACTATGGCGATAGGTATATTGTAACTGAACCGCCATCCGACTCTAAGAGATTAATGAAGGTCTTTGGACAAGAGACTTCGGATGCTGCCAAAGAAACATTGACCTCAATGAGGAATGTTGACAGAAGTGTGAGGGCAGGATTAATAATATGGGAGTGATTTAATTGGCAGATATAAAACTACAACGTGATATACTAAATTTAAACAAGATTACTCATAGTGTTCGTAGTGCCCAAGCAATTTTACAGTATGGTGTAGGGGCAATGGTTGATTTTCCAGATCAAACGCTTATGACAGCTGCACCAGAATATTGGGGTGCTAGGGTTATTCAAATTCATGATGAACGACTTGAAAAGGGACTGAAAGTGGATTACTTCGGTTTGCCAGGAGGTGATGAGTACAATTGGGGGATTGCGTATACCAGATTTCCCCAATGGTATTTTTGCCCTAAGTGCCGGAGATTTGAACCATTAAAACACTGGGTGAAAGAATATAGAAGTAAAGCTTCACAAAAACAGAAAGAAAAAGATCCATATATGAAAAGGCCAAGATGCTTGGAATGCAAGCAAAGTCTTGTGCCTACACGTATTGTGGTCGCCTGTGAAAAGGGTCATATAGATGACTTTCCATGGGTTAACTGGGCTCATCACAATAGTCTGGGTGGAGCCAAGCCTATATGTTCAAATCCCAGCATGATGTTTAAAACAGGGGCAACGGCTTCAGCTGGTCTAGAGGGTCTCGTAATTGAATGTAGTAACTGTAAAGCTAAAGCAACACTTTCAAATGCATTTAATAAAGATGCGATGGAAAAGATGGAGAAGAATCATAAGGGTTGCTACGAATGTACAGGAAATATGCCGTGGAAGAACAAACAAGTAGATTGTGCGACCTTCCCTAGGGCAATGCAGAGAGGCGCTTCATCTATTTATTTTCCTAAAGTAGTTAGTTCACTTGTCATCCCGCCTTATTCAGATAAAATTAATGTACGAGTCGAACAATCTAAGGTGTATAAAGATTGTCTGTTTTTTATTGCTCAATTCGAGGGAGAGAATATTGATCATATTATTGTAGCTCGACTGGACAAATGGACTAAAGATATGGCAATAGAAATTTCTGCTGAAGTCAATGTTGTCAGACATATTCTTAATAGACGGTTATTAAATAGGGAGAATGAAGAAACCAACATTGAGCCAAACAGTATGGAATATAGGATTGAAGAATATGAGGCATTAACTGGTAGAATTACAAATAACGATCTTGACGGCAATGATTTTTTGAGAGAAGAAACGGATATCCATAAATATGATATTCCATATCTTAAAAGTGTTTCTCTAATTCACAAGATTCGAGAGGTCCGGGCGCTTACTGGTTTTACACGAATTAACCCTCCAGATTCCCAACAATCTGGAGAGCTTATACCTGGATTTATTGCTATTAAAGAGCAGGAAACAAGATGGTATCCTGCCTATGAGGTAAGAGGAGAAGGGATATTTTTTGAATTTGAAAACGAACAAATTAGTAAATGGATCAATGACTTTCCCAAAGTTAATCATAGGGCCGACATACTAAATCACAATTTTATGCGGTCATACCAAGGAAGTGTTACCACTCGGAATATAACTCCGAAGTATATATTACTTCATACTATTGCTCATTTATTAATAAGGCAACTAAGTTTTGAATGTGGTTATACGGCCGCGTCTCTACGTGAACGAATCTATTGTAATACGGACAATAATGAGTACGAGATGTCAGGGATTCTAATATATACTGCAAGTGGTGACTCGGAAGGAACTCTTGGGGGGCTAGTTCGCCAAGGTTACTGGGATTGTTTGCCGCGAACATTTAAAAAGGCTATGCAGTATGCAGAGCTATGTTCAAATGATCCAGTCTGTATTTCCAGCGTAGGTCAAGGGCGAGAGGCGTTAAATTTAGCTGCTTGTCATACTTGCGGATTGCTTCCTGAAACAAGCTGTGAGGACTTCAATGTATTTCTTGATAGAGCACTTGTTATTGGTACTTTTGAGAATAAGGAAATAGGATTCTATAATGATTGGTTGGTTAATTAATTGTCTTAGTAGGGACTGGCTATTTTGAAGTGATAGCTGTTGCTGCTGAATCATTATACCTAAATCCTGACAGAATTTCCTGTCCAGAGCTTGACGAAAATAATGACCCTATCACATTAATGTAAAAGAATACCCCATAAGACGTGTACCTGATGGCGGAGGTTCACCAGTGATATCCTCTTATAAAATTAACATGCATTATTTCAAGTGAAGACCATGTGGATATGCCAAGTTCGCAGGCCTTCACTCCCAGAGAGATGGTAAGCTGAATTTTGCCCATATCTTCTACAAGGCCGTAGAGTACGAGAAAGCGAAATGTCCGCCTTAGCCCAGGGTAAACAAGTGAAATCACTCTATCTTTATTAATCATGATGCTATCTTCGCTAGGGTGCATTCCATTTCAATATAATAATATCGAGACCTAAGTCACTGTCTTAGGTCTCGATATTATGCTTTGGTAGCAGCAACTAGATGCTCTGAGAATAGTTCTTGTTGAAATTCATTCTGTAACTTACTGTAGATGAGATCAACGAATGTCTGAGCTAGTTTAACTGGAACAGCATTTCCTATTTGAGTGGCAATGTTCTCGCTAGAACCTTCATACGCATTTCCATCAAGTTTACCAGTGAATTTATAACTAATAGGAAAGGTTTGTATTAATGCTGCCTCTCTCATGCTAATTGCTCTATCTTCCTCAGGATGACCGAATCTCCCTTTTGAATAGGAAAGACAACCACATGTTATGGTTGGTGCATAGCTAGCGAAATTCATTCTACCGTAAACATCACTAAAACTCACATTCTTTTTTTTGTGACATTCTAGAACTAGGTTTCCATCTTTCCAATCGGTACGGCTTCCTCCATTCCATGGAGTGCTTTTAATTCTATCTAGATTATCTGGGAATAATCTCCTGCACCTGTGTAGTTTGTCGTTTGCATCAGAATCGCCAGCTTCCAGTCTAGATAACTTAAATGGCAATAAATACTCCCCTAACGTGATGGCTGTTTTCATTTCAGGCCATATAGAAAGCGGTTTAGTAACATACGGTAAACCCTTGGCTGATTCTTGAATAATCGCGTCCGTATTTGGAAATGAATTTATTTTCTTTCCAAGAAGGATCAGTCTTTTTCTATGTTGAGGAACACCATAGTTAACGGCATTGACTACTTCGAAATGTAAGTGATATGAAGGCCGATTCAAATCATTTTTGTAACCTTCCGAATTCAAATTAGTAAGGAGGGATAGGAAGATATGAAAAATTTTGAAGTTAACTATATTATCGACGTTCTCAAATAGGATATAATTAGGTTGGAATATATTTGAAACTCTTATAACTTCCATTATGAGTTTATTACGATCGTCGACATTAACGACACTCTTTTTGCGACTGTGTCTTGAAAACCCCTGACAAGGCGGTGTTGCAACGAGAAGATCCAGGTTTTTCTCATTGAGTTGTTTTTTGATCTTGTTCMATTTTTTTTTCTTGATTCTTCTTATATCTTGGACTAGCAGGTGGTTGGTGCCGTGATTTAATGCATATGTACTTGCGATAATTTTATCGAATTCTACAGCACATTTAATATCAAAGTGTTTTTTTAATGCTTCGGATACCCCACCCGCTCCAGAAAATAGATCTATAGCTGAAAATTTCACATGGTACCCCCCATAATAATACAACTTATAAAATATTATTGTATAACAATGTGCCGGTTATTGAAAAGTATCTTTATTTGATAATAAAGTAACAGACACATTTAAGGGAAAAATGATTACAGGAGTTGTGGAGATGGCAAAATTTAAAACAAGAGCTAGGGCTGTAGATCTCCTTGGTAAACAGCAGATTAGGGATGAAGTAACCGCTATATCCGAGTTATTAAGAAATGCATATGATGCAGATGCTTCGGAGGGACTTATAGACATAAATACTGATAAACAATGCATCTTAGTTTGCGATGACGGGGATGGAATGAGTGCGGATGACTTAGAACAAAATTGGCTTACAATTGGGACTTATTCGAAAAAAACAAAGGATATTAAACGCACAAAAAAAAATAGAGTTAAAATCGGTGAGAAAGGAATAGGTAGATTAGCTGTGTCTTTATTAGGAGATCAGTTATTAATAATCTCTAAAAAGAAGTTAGATGGCAAATGGTGTGTCCTATATCTTCATTGGGAACTTTTCAGAAACGAGAAAATGTTTCTTGATGATATAGAAATTCCGTTAAAAACTTTTAATACACGGGACGAAGTTTCTATTTATTTGAAAGATAACAAAAAAGATCTGAAAAATATGTTGTCGAATAATTTATATGACAATGCTAGATGGGACAGTGAAGTCAGAAATCTTGTAACTGAACAAATCGATTCTTTCGAAATAGAAAAAAAAGTGTTTGATTGGATGAATATAATTGAAAGCCGTAAAGGGGGAACCATCTTTTACCTTACAGATATTGATTCTGGTTGGGATTGGAGGGTGTATGAAAATATTAAAAATCTTCAAGTTAAGGATGAAACACTAGAAATTCGATATCGAAGGTTAAAAGATCTGTTGTACTCTTTTCAAAACTATATTGATATTTATGATGAAGAAGTAGAACAGGAAAAATTACTTATAGCAACGAAAAATACCTCTTCCTCAAAAAAAGAAATAAATGAAGACGATAGCTTCAACCCTAAAATTCACATAAATGGACACCAATTAGAGGATGAACAGTGGTTTAACAAGGACGACATTAAACTATATGATTATGCATTAAAGGGTGAAATAATTGATGGGACTTTCAACGGCAAAGCATCTATGCGCGGACAGGGCAAAGTAGAGGATGTTTCCGTACCTGCAAGTGAATTATCTAAAGGGCTTAGTAATAAAAATTATAAAGACTTCGGCCCCATCTATCTCAAATGGTATTTTGTAGAGGGAAATGCAGGTGTCTCCTCATTAAATAAAGATCAACATCGTGATATGAGAGATAAGCTTGAAGAAATCGGAGGAATTTATGTTTACAGGGATGGTTTGAGAATTCTTCCTTATGGTGAAAAAGGAAACGATTTTTTGCATATGGAGGAGAGAAGATCCAGACGTGCTGCTACATATTTATTTAGCCATCGAAGAATGTTTGGTTTCATGGAGATTAGTAAAATTTCAAATCCAAATTTGGTGGATAAATCAAGTAGGGAAGGATTCGTGGAAAATTCCAGCTACAATTACTTTCGAAATGTGGCTATCAATTTATTGAAGTGGTGGGCGCTTGATTATTTAGGTACGACTCAAGATGAGGGTAAGAGAAATAACTATTTAAACGCATTAAAAGAAGAATACGAAAGGCAAGAGAATGCTAGACAGCAACAATTAGAAGAGGAACAAAAAGAAAAACAATACTTTAAAGACCTATATAAAGCAATAGATAATTTTAGAGAACATTTGGAGGTCCAATCATCCAATATATTTATTAATATCAATGAAGAATATGAGAACTATAAAAATAAAATAGAATTGTGTAGGAGTAAACTGGAAAAGTATGATCTTATCTACTCTTTTAAGAGAGAGTGTATTGAAAAAATAGATATGCTTAAGCGCACTAAGCTTGAAATAAATCCAAGATACAATCATTCAATCGATTTTATTGAATTGGTTGAAGAATTGAATAACGAACACGCTGGTGAGAAGGTAAAATGCAACAAAAATCTTGATTTTTTGGTGAGCCAACTTGAACTTGTAGTAGTATTAAAAGAAAATGAGGACTTAGTCAGCATTTATACTAATTTAGATGAGGCACTAGTATGGATTGATGGATTCATTAGGAAGATAAATGAATTAAACAACGGTTATTTCAAAGATCATTATGAATTATTGGATGAAATTCGAGCAGAAACAATGAATTTATTAAAAAATTCAACTGAAGAAAGTAGAAAAACAATAAATAAAGAAATAGAGAAGCTTATCGAGTATCAGAAGAAATTTAATCAATATAAAAACAACAACAAATCTATATTATTGAAAGACAATACTCTACAAAAAGCTGTTCAAGAAATATTAAAGGATTTCAATTCTGATATTAACAGAATACAAGATAAGATGATAAGTTTTGAAAATGAAATAAAGCAAAGTACAATCATAAGAAATACAGAATTATTGTTAAGTAAAGTTATCGATAATTTAAACAATATCAATTTTATTAACAATGATGAATTTTTGATAGGGCTGCTGAAAAAGGAAGTTGATATGTATCGTGATCTATCTGCAGTAGGACTTGCAGCTGAGATGACGAGTCATGAATTTAACTCATTAAACAAAGTGATTAGAGATAATGTTGATGCATTATCTAAAGCACTTACACCAACTCCTTTAGCGCCTGTCATTCAGAGAGTTAGTCAATCTTTTTCTTCATTAGAACGGCTTCAAGCCAGAATGAGTCCCTTATATAGACAGTCGAGAAAAAGAGCAAAAGATATTAATTTAAGACTGTTTATCGATGATGTACTGGAGTATTTTTCAACTGATATAAGAAAATATGTAATTAATATAGTTAATGAAGTGCCTGAAGATATAATAGTAAGAGAAATTGAATCAGTATTATTTACGCCTATTGCAAATGTAATATCGAATGCAATTTATTGGATGCTCAATCAAAATAAACGGGAAATTCATTTTTATTACTCTGGAACAAATCAAACATTGTTTATTCACGATACAGGCCAGGGGGTAAAAGAATCAGATGTGGTAAGGATTTTTGAACCATACTTTACCAAGAAAATGCAAGGTAGGGGTTTAGGGTTATTTCTTTCAAGAGATACCTTAGAATCAAGGGGGCACTTTTTGTTTCTAGAAGATAACATTCACACCCTGAGAAATATTGGTGGAGCTTGTTTTGGAATTCAGTTTAATAAAGATTCGATACTACGAGAGGTGCAAAAATGAGTTCGACTGCAGAATTAACCTACATAAATCATATAGTTAAGGATTACTTTAATTCAATATTAATAATAGATGATGAATTAGATCTAAATGTAAGGATTGTTGTAGAAGAGACTATCGACGCGGTCATAAGCAATATTGATCTTGGAGCTGTAGATCCAGCACTTTTAGTTGTATCGGAAGAAGAGAAGGAATATTTTAAGGCAAGTATGGATGAGTCTGCTGCGGCAGCGGCCCCAGCAGTGCACGAAAAAAAATATTCCTTACAGCCTGAGGCAGCAATACATGTACAATTAATGGAAGAGGGGTTTGTTACTACCCCATTTAAGTATGATTCGACAATTGATGTTGCACAAGTTGAAGTAGTATTGGCAACCTTACTTTCCACAATCAAGCTATTAATCGTTGACTGGGATTTAGAAAATTCCCAAATTAATGCAGTAGAGCCGGGAACGGCAGCTTCAGCAATATTACATAAGTATGCGAGTTTTGGTAAAGGTTTAAAGTGCGCTGTTATTTATACAGCATCCGATGATTTTGATGGCATCATGGATTATTTATCTGAAAATAACCTGATAACAAAACGGAACGGTTATTTTTTTGAAAATATTAGTGATTCTGGACATAAGTTATTTGGGTTTATTATTTCCAAAAACCAATTTAAGCCAAGGGAAATCATCCCGATAATCTCACAAAAGCTTTTGGCTGATAAAAGCTTGGTTCTTCATTTTATGGATACAGCTTCTAGAATCAATAATAACATAAGTAGGGCAATGCTAGAGTTTAGCTCACCCTTTGAAAAGGTGATTTTTTCTCAAATACTTACTGCTAAGATTCAGGAAAATGAAATTGCTAGATTTTTAACGGATAAGTTTTTAGGGCTTGTAATGGAAGGTGATCACGAAGACTATAAGTATAATTTTGTTATTGAAAATAAAATTAACCGATTAAAGAATGTCACTAAGATACAAATAGATGGATTTTCTTTTGATAAAATGGTGAAACTGATTCTTGAAATCGGATCAGATAAAACAAAGAAGCCTCTGATAAATTTATTTAGAAATTCAGTTTTTGTTTCACAATTAGCTAAAACAGTCCAAGATCATCAACAGGGCTTACAAGAGCTTKAAGAAAAAATAATTGCTTTGGTCGATAACTCGGAACTACATAAAGATGTATTTCTTATAGTAATGCTTTGGGATGAGTTCTTGAATGAAAAGAGTGATAATTCCTTACAAACGGATATAACAACTTCACTAACACTGTGCCCTCTCAATGAAGTAAATCTTAATGACATAAGCAACTTCTTTAGTCTTAAGTTAAGTGGCCAGTTTAAAAAGTTTATTTTGGAAAATAATCTAACCCCAATAATAGAGGAGTTACTTTTAAGTGGTGAAGGTAAGTCTTATGATAATTTTAAAAATGAATTTCTTAATAAAATCAATGGATCTGATATCGAAAAGGAAAAATTATTAGAGTTGCTTGTATTATGGCCAGCATATTTCGGAGACGAGTCGGAATTTAGTATTTCGTACAAGAAGCAAATTTATAGTTTCACTAAATTGATGAAGTTCAACGAAAGCAAGAATGACCAAATTGAAACTGGTTCAATTTATCGTAAAGTAGAAAATGATACATATCTTTTATGTATTACTCCTTACTGTGATACTTTTAATACTTCAAAGGTTGAGAGAAATTTAAAATTTTTAGTGGGAAGAATAGAACCAAATTCAGGGGAGAGTAATCTTAAAAATTCTGACAGTCCTAACTGTTTTTATATGGCAGTTCCTTTTCCTGAAGAAAAAAAAGTCAAAATTATTAAATGGAATTTTTATGAAGTTATAACACTGCATGAAGATGATGTGAAATTAGATAATATGAAAAAAATGCTTTATTTACGTAAAGAGTACATTCAAAATGTAATGAATCGATATATTGCATATCAGTCTAGAGCAGGGGTAGATGAACTATTTTTTAAAGAATCCAGCTATATAAATAATTTTAAAAACTTTTTATAATTACTGTGGTAGGGCAGCAATTCAAGCTGTAAGTCCATGTGTATGCACCTCGTGAATGGTTATTATGGTTGTAGTGGTACTTCCATTTTACCATTTTTCGCACAGGTGCATTTTTGGTTTCATCCAATTTTATGAGCTTTGTGAACAGGTTCTAATAACAACAAATTTATTGAACATTATAATAATCGGTTTTTTTAATGGATAATTTAAAGACTATAATAGGAGTATATTGATTATTATTGGCCGTAACTTCGCTCATTTCTCAGGAAGTGATTTTTCAGATGGGAGGTCTGCGTGGGGAATCTGGCTGCAATTGTTAAGATTAAAACATGAAATTATATGTACTGAAGCGAATCCTCTATATTGGTTGTATTACTTATTAAAATAGGATACTCCTTATCAAAAAAGTAATAGAATCAAAAGAAACTTAAAAGACCATAAAATAGAGATGAAAGATTATCAGGTAAGTATTAAACTCGATGTATAAGTAGTTGATTGGGAACCCTGCGTGAGATCAAAAAGCCAGTTAAACTATTTGGATTTATTTCTTGAGATTACGGAAAGAAGAGTACTTTGGTCTAGAAAAATGGGGGATTTAATTGAGTTTTAACGAGTTAATTACAAGCGATTTCTTTCATACTTATCAGGAAATTACTAGTGCAATAAATGAGATTCAAAGAAGCGAGGTCTCTCTTGAAGTAAAGAGGGAGCAAATGAAAGTGTTGCGTCACAAGTACGAGAATGAATTAATTGAATTCAACAAGCTAGCTTTAGAGTTTGGTGAATCATTTTTGGAGAAATATAGATTGGATGATTGTTTAATTAATGCGAGAATTGGCAGTCCTACTCCTTATGGAAACCAGCCTAAAGATTACCTTTGGTCAGGTATTTCTATAGATAAAGATAAGTCTTATAGTTTTCAATATTCTTGGGTGTTTCAAAAAGGAACCTTTGAAATTACATTCTGCTTCGGATCGGGTGGTTCTTCATCAGGTAAAGTTGAAGCTTGGAAAAAAGAAGAGAAAGAAAACAGAATGCGGTTGTCGGAAAGTAGATTCATAGAGTTACTTTCTCAATCCTCTAATCGTCATTTAGTAGAAAAGTTAATGATAGAGGAGAAATTTGTTTTAACTGCTGAGTGGTTAAATACTAGTGGTAAAGACATTTCAACTATTGATGAGTTTCTAATGCGAATTAGAAACAAAACTGGTGCGAAGTGCGGCATTACACGTTATTTTAAGAAAGAAGAGCTACTATCTAGTGGATTTGATCTTGAAAAAAAGATATTTCATTACTTTGAGATTTTCCAACCAATTTGGCAACAGATGCACGATGTTACTACAGCTACAGAACTCTTTGATGTTGAAGGGTTTGAATATGATGAAGAAGAAGCACTGGAGACACCTCTGGTGGATTCACTAACGGTAATCGAGCGAGTATCCACAATCAAGAATTTCATTGCAAATAAAGGCTTCATGTATCCTGACCATTGGATCGAGAACTTCTTCCTATCCCTAAAAACAAAACCATTCGTCATCCTTGCAGGGGTGTCAGGTACTGGGAAAACAAAGCTTGTGAAGCTGTTCGCTGAGGCTGTAGGAGCAACGGCGAGTAATGGCCAGTTCTCATTAGTGCCAGTACGTCCGGATTGGAGTGATCCTTCGGATCTGTTGGGGTACAAGGATTTATCGGGGACTTTTCGCCCTGGGAAGTTAACGGAAATATTGGTTGAAGCTTCAAAGCCTGGTAACCAGCATAAGCCTTATTTTATCTGCTTGGATGAGATGAATTTGGCTAGGGTTGAGCATTATTTTAGTGATCTATTGAGTGTACTAGAGACACAGGAGTGGCATAACCAAAGGATTGTAACAACGCCGCTTATACATAGAGACTCCTTACAAAAGGAGTCAGATAAACAGATGTACGGCAATCTCTATTTGCCAGACAATGTGTACATCGTAGGAACGGTAAATATGGATGAGACGACGCATCCTTTTAGCAAAAAGGTATTAGACCGGGCGAACACAATCGAGTTCAATTACATTGAGCTTGGTCAATATCCGTCATTGGAGGATCTCACAGATCGTACGGATGCCCCCGTGCCTCCTAATTCGTTATTACGGAGCGAGTATTTGCAGCTTGTAGATGTGTATAGGGACTATAAGCAGCTAACGGAGAATACGACGGAGTTATTGGTTAAAATCAATGGAATTTTAGAGCAGATCCATTCACATGTAGGGTTTCGTATTCGGGATGCGGTATGTTTCTATATGATCTATAACGAACGCTTTGGATTGTTAAGTAAGGAAGCTGCATTTGATATGCAGTTGCTTCAGAAGATTTTGCCTCGTATACAAGGTAGTAATGCTTCTGTAAAAAATGCTTTGCTGCAATTAATGCAAGTGGCTCAGGATCGCACCCTGCCTCTTTCGGAATACAGAGAAGATGCCTCGAAGCTTTATCTATCTATGGAAACACTGGCAGCGTCCAAATATCCACATAGTGCACGGAAAATTGCCTTCATGCTACGGAGGTTAGAAGAAGATGGATTTACCTCATACTGGATCTCTTAATCAGAGTAGGGAATTGCTGTGGATTGAGACGAATCTGTTTAATCTCTATATTCAGGGCAAGCCGTTCCATCCTACAGTTGAGACTTTGAATCTTCATCGTAATGTGGATCAGGAGTGGGTGGATGCGCATTTTCATGTTGCTCCGCTTACAGATACACTTTCAATAGAGACGATTGCTGTTTTCAACCATGAGGATGGGGGTGTAAGGAGTTGGAGTTCGGGCGATGTGTGTACGCCAACTTTTTATGAGACGCAGGCCTATGAGCTGGTGATCGAAAAGAAGGGGGATATTTCTTTATCCTTTTTCCATGATAATGTTAATTTGAGGCAGGCTGTTAAACCGTTAGGGAAGATGATTTTGTCGGGGGTTCTTAATTTTCAAAATGAAGTCGGTCAGTCCGAACTTGAGCTTCGTTTGAATGGGGAGGCTATATTTCGTCTTCAACTAGAGATTTTTCCGGCCAAAATTGATTACAAGAACGACTATCAAATGATACTTAATGACGTTAATGCACAGATTTATAATCTATCTTTTGATTTTCTGCGCAAAACATTTAACATGACCGGTTTGAAAGAGACGAATCATCAGAGTTTGACGGAGTATTTTACGATCCTTCAGCATATATTTACGCAGCTTGTTCAAGCTGTTGAACGCATTAAGCTCTCACCCCATTCCAAGCTGCAGAGCGAGAATCGACTGGTAGACGCTGCCCGTGTCAAAAGAGCTGGTAAAGGAAACATCAACTTTCTAGCTAAGCGTCCTCAACTATTAGTGAAAGACTCGGTGAACGGTGTTATTACGGTAAGAGGAGAGCGATATACCCCAACTCACATGCTAGAAAACAGGCGTCATGTTAATTATGATACGGCGGAGAATCGTTTTGTGAAATGGGTGCTTGTACGTATTGAGCAAAAGCTTAAGGACATTAAAACGCGTTTGGCACAGAAAAGCCGCGTGGAAGATCCTGAACTTACGAAGAAATTGAATCTAATGATGAGTCATGTACAACGACTGTTGCAGCATGATTTTCTAGTTGTAGGTGAGATGAGACAACTGTCGATATCTTTGGTCTTACAGTTGGCATCAGGGTACCGGGAGGTATATAGGTATTATTTAATGCTGTTAAAAGGTCTATCGATTCAGAATGACCTATTCCGACTATCGATGAAAGATTTGGCCCAACTCTATGAATATTGGTGCTTCTTGAAGATTCACCACCTTTTAAGCAAAAAATATGAACTATTGAAACAAGATATTATAAAACTCAATCGGAGTGGGCTATTCGTCACACTGGATAAGTCGCAGCAGGCTAAGATGGAGTATAGGAATCCTGTGAATGGTGAGATTTTCACGCTGTTTTATAATGCGCTGCCGAAGGGAGATAAGAGTCCAACTCTTTCTCAGCGGCCAGATAATGTCCTGACTTTGAAGAAAAACGACGCCGCGGCGGAGTATAAGTATATTTTTGATGCGAAGTACCGGATTAATCCGGCTTATGAGGGGACGCCTTATTTTGAGCGATACCGGATGCCGGGGCCGGAAGAAGATGATATTAACACGATGCACCGCTATCGAGATGCGATTGTGTATTCGGAGGGGCAAGGCCAAGAGTACGAGCGGAGCATGTTTGGGGCTTATGTGTTGTTTCCCTATCATGATGAGGAGCGGTTTCAGGAGCATAAGTTTTATAAAAGTGTGGAGCTTATCAACATTGGGGCTTTTCCTTTTTTGCCGAATTCAACGAGCTTGATGGAGAAGTTCTTGGACGAGATCATTATGGATAGCCCAGAGAAAGCTTACGAACGGACGACTAGGCCGAGAGGTACGAAGGAGTATTACAAGGATAAAATGTCGGGTAAAAATGTTTTGGTTGGTGCATTGAGTAAAAAGTCTCAGCTGGAGGCTGCTTTGGAGCATGGATTTTATCATACGCCTTTGCGTAATATAACGGATCATAAGGTGTTGACCCGTATAGAGTACGTGGCATTGTATCAGTCGATTCGTTTGTTCGGCACAGAGGAAGCGGGTATTTCCTGGTATGGAAGAGTGAAGGACTGGAAGGTTGTTCCACGCTCTGCCATAGCAGCGATTCCCTCAAGTCGGGGTGCGACAGATGAGCTTTATGTTGTATTTGAAGTGGACAAGTGGATCCGAAGAGAGACGGCTATTATTCCCGCGGGGCATGGGATTTATCGGATTTTATATACAACGGATTACATTTTTAATAGAGCTAAGGAAGTTTCTGAGCTTCGTTTAGAAACGGAAGAAGAGCTTCGCGACTGGCGAGAGAAGCGGCGTGTGGGTAAGGTTCGCGTGAAGCTTGATCGGGAGCATGTGGATCAGGGGAGTTTGGTTGTGGGGATTGAAGTCGAGTAGGATTAAAAGGCATAAGTTACATGTTCATTTGTGCTTTTTTTAAAATAAAACAAATGTTGATAATTAGTTACTGGGATGGTGAGACTCATGAATCAAATCAAAGATCTCCAAAAGCTTATCAAGCTCACTGGTGATCGTGCTAAGCTAGATGCTAAAGCGAACGAAACTTACATTGTATATAAGACTGCGGAGGGTCAAATTATTAAGGAATTCAATAACGGTGATGTTATTCCTGTTACCGAACAGGATCCCCCTCATGCATGAACTGTCACCTATTATGTACATTTTTGCTGGGAACAATGGAAGTGGGAAAAGCACCATAAGAAACTTCATTGTTGACCGGCTTGGAATAAGTGTTAATTGACCCAGACGCTCTGGCAATGAGTATCGATTCGGTCCATCCTGAGAGTAGAAAAGTGTCTGCAGGAAAAGAAGTCATAAAATTAGCCAAGGAATGTATTCAAAAAAGACGTGATTTTTCGGTAGAATCAAAGACCTCCCTCACACAAACGGTGGAGGTTTTTTTTAAGTTATTGGGATATCTACAGAAACATATTTTACAATAACTCAGTATATATAAATAGTTAAAACAAGAAAATGAAAGAGGTGAGTAAATGAAGAAATTGGACGGCCTCTAACTTCCCCCAAGGAGGTTAGACCAATGAGCAGAAGTTACAAAAAATGCCCAGTATGTACCGATCTCACTTCTCCAAGAAGTAAGTGGGCCAAACGTCAAGCAGCTAAAGCTGTAAGACGACATGACGGGATTATCGAAAATGGAAGATCTTACAGAAAAATATTTTGTTCCTGGAATATTTGCGATTATCGGTTTTATCAGACAAAAGAAAAGGCCATTCTCGAGTGGGAAATGAATGCAAGACTTCATTCAAGATTATCAAAAGAAAGAATACTTAGAAATTGGGAGAAATTCTACAGGAGAAAATAAGTAAGAAGCGTTGGCCAGGGAAGTGCCAGCGCTTTTTGCATTTAATAAGCATTTTTGGCTTAGTGGACAAAAGTACGGAAATAATGGTGATTACCTATATCAGTCCTTTCAAAGGTTGGCGGAGGAACTTCAAACTTATGTCCAAATTTAGTGATGCTAATTTTAGAAAACAACTTTCAACGATATTTATCAGACTTGCTGAGAAAATTGAACAAGATGAACAATTCGCGCAATGGATATTTGAAGGTATCAACTTTTCTAAAGGAAAAAACTCTCAAGGGAAACGCGCGGTACAAATGGAAGTTAAGTCGGTTGTTTCGGAAGCAATTCCTTTGCCTGATATCTTTACAATTATCTCGACAGAAGGCCCTGAGGGTTTAAAAGAACATTTAAATACATATGAAGTTGAGATTCTTATAGATATTGTTTTGAATAACGGCCTGGATCCAGTAAGGAAGGTACGAAAACGGAAAACTAAAAAGAAAATTATAACTTATATTGTCGACGTTATCTCTAAGCAAATGTCCAAAGGGAATACCTTTCTTGATAAGGGGTAAATGAGAGTCGCAGGAGAAAGCACCCGACTACAGGGTGTTTTTTTTATATTACAAAATGGAAGGAATTATGTAACATAATGTCGAATTTATCCAGAAATCTACTCCCACTTAAGATTGGAAAGGAATCCACATCTATGAATAGCGATCTATCTCAATTAGCAATTCAAAGTTTTGTTGCCCCATTTTATTTCATTGCCATGTGCATTGCGCTGTTTACATTTATAGGAGCATTGCTTTATTACAGTTTTCTAAGTAATTGGTTGCACGAGAAGCTTGCGACACTAGTCTGGTTCATTGGAGCCGTTTTTATTTTATTTACAAGCTCTGAGAGGTTTGATGAAATAAAAGATTTCGTTAAAGACTGGACAGTTACAGGGATGATTATAGGAATGTTAATCTCCGCCGTCGCTCTTGGTGTTGTATTTGGTTTACTTTCTAGAAAGAAACAAGGCAGAGCCAAGAAAACGAAATTAAAATCTAGTAGTGTTAAAGTTCAAAGGCCTCGAATGGTACAAAATAGATCAGATGAAGAAATATTAAGTAGTTCGCTCGATCGCTTATCTGGAGCAGAGTTCGAACGATTGCTTGCGCTTTATTTTCGAGATAAAGGCTACGAGGTTAAGGAAGTTGGTGTAGGTGGTAAGGATGGGGGAGTAGATCTAGTCATTATTGACCAACGTGGTGAGAAGACAGCCGTACAAGCCAAATGCTACGCAAACCATAACACTGTTGGTGTACAAATTGTTCGGGAACTGGTCGGAGCTAAAAGAAACCATGATTGCATCTTATCGTTACTAATCACTACTTCGGATTTAAYGGAACCTGCCAAAAAAGAAGCTGAACAGTTCAAAGTTGATTATTGGCATGGGGTGGTTGTAGAGCAGAAATTGAAATCATGGGGAAAATGGCAACCAACGAATAAGAAGATAAAGGTACAACCTGTCAAAGATACAGTTCAAAAAGAAGTACAAAGATCCCAAGCTCAAGTCGCAGTTACTAATGAAACAATATGTACATGTGGTGCTCCTATGGTTACGAGGAAAGGGAGAGAAGGCAAGGCGTTCTTGGGCTGTTCCACATTCCCTAAGTGTAGGCAGACGAGGTCGGTTTAAAAATGAAGGTATCGGATTACCGATACATCCCATATCAAGTTAAAGAGACCTTAGACGCCGTAGCTTCTAGGGTCTCTTTCTTTCCTTCAAGATTAGCTCGCCATCCCCATTATCAACCTCGACAAGATCAATGATCTCCCTAATATCCACAATATTCAAAGCCTCTGCGATTCTAACAATATGAGAGAAATTCACATTCTCCCTCTTCCCATTGGATAATTCACTTAATGCTGCATGTCTTACATCAGATAACCGAGATAATTCCCGTAAGGAAATCTTATGTTGTTTGGTAAGATCGGAGATTTTAACGACTATTTTTTTCACCATGGAGAGCCACCTTTAAGGAATCATAGTTAAATGTTGACTATACGCAATAACGTACCATATAATGTTTTTAAGATTGGTACGCATACAAGTAACATCGTGGAGGTGATTGATATTCAGGAGATACAAATCAAATTCAATGAGTTTGTTGCAGAGGAGAATATGCTCAACCATAGAATTGGAGTATGCAAAGAGTTCATTGAAGTTATGTTAAAGTATGTATCTGACAAGGCGGATTCTATTCATATTCTCACAGCAGAAGACATTGTTACCGCGGTTCATAGGATAGGTCAGGATTTAGACACCGAACTGCTTCATATCAGATTAGAGAAAAGTTTATTGGAAAATAAGTTAAAATAGCGCTAGATGTGACTACATCCGTAACGCTAACAATCCAATCCCCATTCTGGGGATTTTTTGCTTTGTATAGCTTTAAAGCAATAACGAAATTTTTGTCATAATAAAGGGAATTAAGTTGAATTGTGGAATATGTTAATAGGTCTAAGTGACTATGAATGTGCAGGACTATAAAACTACATAAGAACTTAACACGTGCGAGAAGTTTGTAACAAACATATAAACATTTTTTCATTTTAAACAGTAGATTTAGAGGAGGAAGTAGGGTGCGCCAGATAGGGAGAAGTGGATTAACCACGATCTTAGCGATGTTGTTAGTTTTAGGTAGTGTGTTGGCACTGCTGACACCAAGCAATACTGCAAAAGTTGCAGCACAGGATGAAGAATGGGTGTACTGTGCGGATGAGGGGGGATTTTGTGCTTTTTCGGGGACGAAAGAAGTGCTTTACGGGAATGGAGGCTATGGTGTAACTAAGTTTTTTACAGATGGTGTTTCATGCGATACGAGTTCAATCGCCAATTATGACCCCATGCCTGGTGTGTATAAGCATTGTTACATTCGGGATATAGATTTCGCTGGAGGAATGGGTAGTGGGGATAGTCCGTTTCTAATCGCAACTGGGAAACAGCTTGATGCTGTAAGAAAATATACGAACAACTACAGTGTCTATTTTAAACTGATTGCTGACATTGATTTAGGTGGTAGTTCCTACAATGACGGTTCTGGCTGGGAGCCGATCGGGGGAAATTGGGAAGATAGATTTCAGGGTCATATAGACGGTAACGGATTCACAATTTCAAATGTAACGATTAATTGGTCTATTTATGATTTTCGAGGGCTATTTGGATATATTGGTGATCACGGTTCAGTAGCGAACATGAGATTAGAAAATGTAAATGTCACTGGTTACCGATATGTAGCTGGGCTAGCTGGTATGAATGAGGGGACGATCTACAATAGCTACGCTACAGGCAGTGTTAGTGGAGATATACGCGATGGAGAAGATAGTGCTTATATAGGTGGCTTGGTTGGCCGTAATAGCGGGACGATCAGTAGCAGTTATGCTTCGACAAGTGTAAGTGGAACAGTTTCAGCTGCACTTGGTGGTCTGGTTGGTGAGAATTACGATTATGGTCAAATAATAGAGAGCTACGCCACAGGGAGCGTGAGCGGGAATGGCAGAGATGATGCGGGCGGATTAGTAGGCACTAATTTTAGTGGAATCACCAATAGTTATGCTTCGGGACTCGTAAACGGAGTTAATATGGCGCATACGGGTGGCTTGGTCGGGAGTAATAATAATGGCGCTATCTCCAACAGCTTCTATGACAGTGGAACATCCACGCCAGCGGACGAAGGGAAAGGTATCGGCAAAACAACGACTGATATGAAGTCGCATGGTACGTATCAGAGCTGGGAGGGCTTTGACTGGTATCAGCTTCCCAATCAATATCCACGACTTTGGGCGTTTACGTCTTTGACTCAAGGTTCAACTCCAGGAACAACGAAATTAAACCATGTAGCAGAAGGCATGGAGTATTCGGTAGACGGGGAGATTTTCACTCCGATCACAGGCACTTCTCTTGACAATATCATGGTCAATGCAGGAAATACCATGATCATCCGTCTAACAGGAGATAATCCGGGTGAAAAGATATTTACGATTGAGCCAAAGGACATCCAATCGATAACATTCGCTGGAGGAGACGGTACGGCTAACAATCCCTATTTGATTACAACCGATGACCAGTTGAGCGAGGTCAGGAAGCATTTAAACGCTTTTTATAAGCTGACAGCAAATATTGATTTAGGAAGCTATGCGAACTGGATTCCAATCGGTGAGTATGGAGCTAGATTTCAAGGCTATTTGGACGGCAATGGGTACACAATTAAGAATCTAACAATAGATAAGATGGATGATTATAGCGGATTGTTTGCTTTTATAGGTAAACATGGTGGCGTTACTAATGTAGGACTAGAAGAAGTAAACATTGGTGGTCGATCCTATGTTGGTAGTCTAGCAGGTCAGAGTGAGGGTCTAATCAGCAACAGCTACGCTTCCGGCGAAGTGTATGCAGAGGAAGAAATGGCAGGTGGATTGATCGGCTTCAACTTCGATGGAAATATTACTAACAGCTACGCCATAACCGATGTAAGTGGGAGAACGCGAGTAGGTGGATTGGTTGGGAGGAATCATGATTCCGGTTCGATCAGCAATAGTTACGCTGCAGGACGCGTTCTTGCGGATGATTATGAGGCGACAAGCGGTGGTTTAGTAGGGAGTTATTCTAATACGCCTATTAACAACAGCTTTTATGACATGGAGACAACGGACCAAGATGACGAAGGAAGAGGTGTTGGCAAAACAACTGAGGAAATGAAGGACTCGAGCACCTACTCGAATTCAGGTTGGGATTTTGCAAATACCTGGACTTTGAATTCATCGCGAAATAATGGTTACCCCACTTTACGATCTTTCTTCGTTAGTCTGACGTATGATGTGAATGGGGGGATAGGGGGAACTATACCGACTACTAGTACTCTTTTTACACGTGGAGGAACTGTTGGTGTGTATGATGGAGAAGTAGTTAGAAATGGTTATGTTTTTGCTGGATGGAATACATCGGCTGATGGAAAAGGAACGAATTATGCAGCAGCAGAGACCTTTACGATAACGATGGATACAACGCTGTATGCGAAATGGACGCCGGTAACATATACCGTGAACTTCGATTCCAATGGAGGCAGTGGAGTAGCCAGTGTGTACGTGGACTATGATACGATAATCACAGTATCGGTCGAGTCGCCAACGAAAGAGAATTACACGTTTGCTGGCTGGCATACAGAAGATGAGGAGTATGCGACGCAGTGGAATCTTCAAAATGATAAAGTATTAAGCGATATGACGCTGTATGCGAAGTGGACACCGGTACAATATAACGTGAGTTTTGACTCCAATGAAGGTAGTGGAGTAGTTGGTGTGACGGTGGACTATGATACAGCAATCACAGCATCGATCGAACCGCCAACGAAACCGAATTACACATTTGCTGGCTGGTATACAGAAGATGAGGAGTATGCGACGCAGTGGAATCTTCAAAATGATAAAGTATTAGGCGATATGACGTTGTATGCAAAATGGACACCGGTTACATACAATGTGAGCTTCGATTCCAATGGAGGCAGTGGAGTAGCTAGTGTGTTCGTTGACTATGATACGATAATCACAGTATCGATCGAGTCGCCAATGAAAGAGAATTACACATTTGCGGGCTGGTATAAAGATGCTCAGTTAACGGATCCGTGGTTTTTTGGATCGGATAAAGTAGTAGGCAATACAACACTCTACGCGAAGTGGAATCCGATCAACTACACAGTAAACTTCGTGGTGAATAATGACACTGAAATAGCGGGTAAACAAGCAGACTATGATACAGTCATCACCGCACCGACTGTTCCAACGAAAGAGAATTACACATTTGCAGGCTGGTATAAAGAAGCACAGTTAACGAATCCTTGGGTTTTTGGAACGGAAAAGGTGTTAGGCGATACAACACTCTACGCGAAGTGGAATCCGATTAACTACACAGTAAGCTTCGTGGTGAATAATGGCACTGAAATAGCGGGTAAAGAAGCAGACTATGATTCAGTAATCACTGCGCCGACTGTGCCAACTAAAGAGAAATACACATTTGAAGGCTGGTATAAAGAAGCACAGTTAACGAATCCTTGGGTTTTTGGGACAGATAAAGTATTAGGCAATACAACACTCTACGCGAAGTGGACGCCGATTAATTACACAGTAAGCTTCGTGGTGAATAATGGCATTGAAATAGAAGGTAAACAAGCAGACTATGATACAGTCATCACCGCACCGACTGTGCCAACGAAAGAGAATTACACGTTTGCAGGCTGGTACAAAGAAGCAGAGTTAACGAATCCGTGGGTTTTTGGATCGGATAAAGTATTAGGCAATACAACACTCTACGCGATGTGGGATCCGATAATCTACACAGTAAACTTCGTGGTGAATAATGGCACTGAAATAGAAGGTAAACATGCAGGCTTCGATACAGTCATCACCGCGCCAACTGTGCCAACGAAAGAGAATTACACTTTTGCAGGCTGGTATAAAGAAGCACAGTTAGCGAATCCTTGGGTTTTTGGGACAGATAAAGTATTAGGCAATACAACACTCTACGCGAAGTGGACGCCGATTAATTACACAGTAAGCTTCGTGGTGAATAATGGCATTGAAATAGAAGGCAAACAAGCAGACTACGATACAGTCATCACC